>CBIHQA010000005.1:0-24858 GCA_966211475.1 uncultured Neisseriales bacterium | reverse complement strand
GATCGCGCTGTCGGGCATCCTGATGCGCAACACGCTGATCCTGATCGGACAGATTCGGGAGAACGAACAGGCCGGGCTCGATCCGTTCCGGGCAGTGGTCGAAGCCACCGTGCAGCGCGCCCGGCCGGTGATCCTGACGGCGCTCGCCGCCATCCTGGCCTTCATCCCGCTCACCCATTCGGTGTTCTGGGGAACGCTCGCCTACACGCTGATCGGCGGCACCCTGGCGGGAACGGTGCTGACCCTGGTGTTCCTGCCGGCCATGTACTCCATCTGGTTCAAGATCCGGCCCGCTCCAGTGCACCCCTGATCGGCCATTCGTCCCCACTCACCGATACGGAAGAAACTGCCATGTTGAATTCAAAAGTTGTCGTTGTAACCGGGGTGTCATCGGGCATCGGTCGCGCCACCGCCATGCAATTCGTCCAGCGGGGTTGCCAGGTATTCGGCACCGTGCGCAACCCGGCCAAGGCGCAGCCGATACCGGGCGTGGTGCTGGTCGAGATGGATATCCGTGACGAAGCATCGGTCCAGCGCGGAATCGAAACCGTCATCGCACAAGCCAAGCGCATCGACGTGTTGGTCAACAGCGCGGGGGTGACCCTGCTCGGCGCGACGGAAGAAACCTCGGTTGCCGAAGCCCAGGTGCTGTTCGACACCAACCTGTTCGGCCTCCTTCGCACGATCAAGGCGGTGTTGCCACACATGCGCGAGCAGCGTTCTGGGCGCATCGTCAATGTCAGCTCGGTGCTGGGTTTTCTGCCTGCGCCGTACATGGCGCTCTATTCGGCCTCCAAACATGCCGCGGAAGGATTGTCCGAAACCCTGGATCACGAGGTGCGCCAATTCGGCATCCGCGTCGCGCTTGTCGAGCCTTCCTTTACCAAAACCAACCTGGATCTCAACGCACCCCAGACTGTCTCCAGAATCCCTGACTACAGCAAAGAGCTTGGCATCGTTTCCCAGGCAATCCAGAACAATGTCCAGAAAGCGCCCGCGCCCGATGCCGTCGCCGGCACCATCGTCAATGCCGCATTGGGGGCATGGAAGATGCGCCATACGCCGAAAGGCGAGGCCTCTCTTCTGGCCAAGTTGCGCCGCTTCATGCCTGCTGGCCCGGTCGAGAAAGGTCTGAGGAAAACGTTTGGACTGGCCTGAATCGATCCCTCCCCACTTACAGCTTGAGAGTTTGGATTGCGCAGTGCGGTGCAAACCGCCAGGAGATGAAAATGCGTCAACGAGAAATTGTGCTGTGTCACCCCGTTCGGACCGCGATTGGCACATTTGGCGGTTCGTTGAAGTCCACCTCCGCCACGGCGCTAGGTAGCGTTGCGATCCGTGAAACCCTTCGACGCGCCAACCTGGAGCCGGCCCTCATCGATAGCGTGGTGATGGGGAATGTGATCCAGGCGGGGAACCGCATGAACCCCGCACGTCAGGCCACAATCGGGGGTGGCTTACCCTATTCGGTTCCTGCGCAGACGGTAAACCGGGTTTGCGGTTCGGGAGTCCAGGCCATCCTATCCGCTGCACAGGAGATCGGCTTCGGCCATGCCAACGCCGTCATTGCCGGCGGGATGGAAAACATGGACATGGCGCCGTATCTGCTCCCCACGGGGCGCTGGGGGCAGCGCATGGGCAACGCACAGCTCCACGACAGCATGCTGCATGACGGACTGGTCGATGCCTTTTCGCGCGAGCATTCCGGCTGGCATACCGAAGATCTGGTCACGCGATATGGTCTTTACCGGGATGAGCAGGACCGTTGGGCACTGCGGTCACAGCAGCGATTTTCCGCCGCACAGGAAGCAGGCTTGTTCGATGCGGAAATCGCCGCGGTCGAGATTGAAAGCCGCAAGGGAGCGGTTCGCTTCACGCGCGACGAAACCAATCGCCCCGACACGACCCTCGAAGGCCTGACCAAGCTCAAGCCCGCCTTCCGCGAAGGGGGAACCATCACCGCCGGCAACGCCCCCGGTCTGAACAGCGGCGCGGCGGCGATGATTGTGGCGGAACGCGATTTTGCGGAACAGCATGGGCTTCACCCGATGGCCCGCCTGGTGTCCTTTGGCGTGGCGGCCGTCGAACCCTGGATGTTCGGCATCGGGCCGGTCCCCGCGGTTCGACAAGCTCTCGAACGCGCCAACTGGCAACTTGGCGACCTCGACCGTATCGAGATCAATGAAGCATTTGCTGCCGTGCCGCTGGCGGTGATGCGTGAGTTACAACTGCCGGAAGACATCGTGAATGTCGAAGGTGGCGCCATCGCCCACGGTCACCCGATCGGTGCGACGGGCGCCGTACTGACCACGCGTTTGCTGTATTCCCTCCAGCGCACAGGGCTTCGCCGCGGCATGGTGACGCTATGCATTGGAGGCGGCCAGGGGATCGCCTTGGCGATTGAGGCTTTGTAGATCGGTGGGACATGGGGATGGGGCGTCACTGGCTCAACAATGCGCGTGCGCAAGCATGCAGCTCCGGATTGGCGGCGGCGAGAATTCTGTCGCAAGACTCGAGTGTCACCGGCTTGCCCGTCCAATCCGTCAAACACGCTCCCGCCCCTTCAAGAATCGGTACCAGAGGCAGCACATCGTAGGGTTTCACCCCTGCCTCCACCACCAACTGGATGAAGCCGGAAGCCAGTAAACCGAAGCTATAGCAGTCGCCCCCGTAGCGCCGCAGCTTCACCCGATCAGCCAATCGTTGATAGGCCGCCTGGGTCGGTCCGGAAAACATCTCCGGTGACGTGGAATACAAGATTGCCGCTTCCGGCTGCACGCATTCACTCGCCCGTACCTCCGCCCCATTAAAGGTGGTCGGCATTCCGCGGGCACCGCACCATCGCTCGCCGGTGGCCGGGGCGTCGATGACGCCGACCAGCGGATAGCCACGGTAGAGCAGCCCGATCAGGCAGCCGAACAGCGGCATGCCGCTGATGAAGCTCTTGGTGCCATCGATCGGGTCGATGACCCAGGTGAAGTCGGATGATCTGTACAACCCGCCCTCTTCCTCTCCGTAGATGGAATGGTCGGGAAAGGTCGTCATGATGTCCCGGCGGATCGCGGCTTCGATTGCTCGATCCGCAGCGGTCACCGGTGATTCGTCTGCCTTCTGCTCGACCGCGAGCGGGCGCCGGAAATAGGCAAGAGCCAGCGGGCGAGCGAGATCCGCCAGCCGCTGCGCAAACGACAGCATGGAACGGACGGTAGCGAGATCGGGCAACGGCGACGGTTCGGACATCCTCTACCCCTGCGATTGATGGATAAACTCGGCGGCCCGTTCGCCGATCATGATGCAGACCGCATTCGGGTTGCCGGAAATCAGCGTGGGCATGATTGAGGCGTCGGCCACCCGCAACCGCTCGATACCATGCACGCGCAGGTCTGGCGCCACCACGGCATCCGCGTCGACGCCCATTCGACAGGTACCTGACGGATGCAGCGCGGCATGCGCCTCCTGCTGGCAGAACGTTCTCATCGCCGCCCGCGACCGCGCACTGCCATCCGGCACATGGCGTCTCGCGATATAGGGCGCAAACGCCGGCTGCGACATGATTTCCTCGCCCACCAGACACCCATCGACCAGACAGTCCAGGTCGTAGGGGTCGGAGAAATAGTTGGGCACAATCCGCGGCAGCGCGAGCGGATCGGCCGACTGGAGCGCGACATAACCCCGTGACCGGGGCCGGATCTGCCCCAGGTTGAGCGTGCAACCATTGCCGCCCGGCACCGCGTCGACGCCCTCCTCGACCCCTGCGCCGACCACCATGAAGTACTGAATGTCCGGGGTCTTGCCATCACGGTCGGCCCACCAGAATGCTCCGCCCTCGATCAGGTTCGACGCTGCCGGTCCCTGTCTGAACAACGCGTATTGCAAGCCGGCCCAGGCCTTCCAGTGCGGCTTCTTGTATTTGTCGTAGCTATGCGGACCGGTCAGCTCGTAGACAAGCGAGATTTCGATGTGATCCTGCAGGTTCTGCCCTACCCCGGGCAGATCCTGCACGACAGGGACGCCCACCCCCTCAAGCGCAGCGGCCGGGCCAATGCCGGAATGCATCAGTAGGCGCGGCGAGTTGATGGCGCCCGCCGAGAGGATCACCTCTCGGTCAGCAAGTAGCTGCTTGAGTTTGCCGTTTTCCAGGTACTCGACGCCGATCGCGCGTTGTCCCTCCAGCAGAATCCGCGTGACCCGGCAGCGGGTCTTGACCTGCAGGTTCGTCCTTGACCGGGCGGGCGCCAGGTAGGCGGCCGCTGCGCTGCTGCGATAACCGTTGCGTGCCGTGATCTGGTACAGGCCGCAACCGGCCGGATTACCCGAATTGAAGTCCTCGTTGTAAGGCAGGCCGTATTGCTGGCAGGCCTTCAGCCAAACTTTGCTGAGCGGATGCACATAGCGCGGGTCCGACACTCCCAGCGGGCCACCGGTGCCGTGCACCTCGTTGCAGAATCGCTCGTTGTCTTCGGCGCGTTTGAAGTACGGCAGCACCTCGCGGTAAGACCAGCCCTGCGCACCTTGCGCGGCCCAGCCGTCGTAATCTTCCGGCACACCGCGGATGTAGATCATCGCGTTGACCGAACTGCCGCCGCCCAGCACGCTCGCCTGCACCATGGTCGGCGCGGTAGTCCGCGCCTGCTCGGCTGTGGGTTCCCACGCGTAACGCTTCAGCAGCGGCCCCTGGGCAGTCTTGTAGTAGGCGCCAGGGATATGGATGTAGGGGTTGGTATCGCGTGGGCCTTCCTCGAACAGCACGACGGAAGCGGATGGGTCCTCGCTCAGTCGGCCGGCGACCGCGCAACCTGTCGAGCCGCCACCCACGACAATGTAGTCGACCATGGTACGGGTGATCCTTTGCAGCAATTCGGGTACGGACGATCCGCACTACCCGATCAATTTTTCCATCAGGCGCTTCAATGAGCGGGCGACCTCGTAGCTGTCCTCCTGTTGCTGCTTGCGGCAGAACAGTTCGCAGCTCCACCAGCCTTCATAGCCGGTCGCCTTGACCGCGTCGGTCCACGCCTGCAGGTCGATCACCCCGCTGCCGGTCGGGACGTCGCGCAGCACCGCTTCGTCGGGGATCCCGCCCTCGAACGGCAAGCCATCGCAAACATGCACGCCGTAGATATGTTGCCGGTCGATCCTGGCGATCTCGTCCGGGGTCACGCCGCTGACTGAGCAATGCCAATAGTCGATGACCAGTTTCAGATTGCCGCGATCGGCGTGCTTGATCAGTTGCAGCGATTTGGCGATGTCGTTGATCGGTGCCCAGGCCAGCGACTCCAGGTACAGCGTCAGCCCATAGTCGCTCGCGAGGTCGGCGAGCAGCGCAAGGTTTTGCGCAGTGAGCTTGATCTGCTCGGCTTCGTCCATGCCAAGCAGGCCGCGATAGCGCGCGGTATGGCCAAACTGCCGGTACTCCTGCACCGCCCGCACGTCGACGGGGCCGGTCAGCACCTGTACGCCGCCAGCGCCCGCCAGCGCGGCCAACCGGAACAGCGCGCTGGCCTCGTTCAGCAAGCGGTCCCGGTCCGCCCCCTGGCGCTCGACGTCGCACAGATAGCCCACCCCGGGGATCGAGAGCTCACCCAGCAGGGCCTTTAGTTCGCGGACATCGTGCCCTGCCTCGAGATAGGCGCCGAGCTTGCTGCCTGAGAGCTCGATCGCGTCAAAACCAACCGTTTTCGCGATGTCCACATCGATGGCCAGCGTCGAATGCTTTGCCACGGTGGCGTGTAGCGCGATCTGTTGAGTACCCATGGCTGCTCCCTATTTGCCCGCAGGGTTGTAGGCAGTCCGACGCGTCGCGGCGGTGGCGAGATGCAATTCGGTCGGCGGTCCATTGAACCGGCGCCTTTCCACCGCAAACCACACCACGATCAAGGTGATGGCGATACCGATGGCGTAATTCAACAAAATCGCGTTGGGCGGCTGAATCGCCACGAAGAACAGAATGACCGCACCCAGCAAGGTAACGATGCCTGCCGGCAGAAACCACCGCCCGAGGGAAAACGGGCCTTGTCGGGACCAGCCTGCGCGCAGCGCCAGCAGCGCCGGTACCACCGGCATTGCGTATGAGACGTAGTAGAACATCGCGGTACCGGCCGCCAGCGAGGCGAACGCAGGGGTATAGAGCGTGGCCAGGACCGCCAGCACGGCCGACAACCAGATGGCCGCAGCGGGACTTTGGTAACGAGGCGACACCCGCCCGAACAGCATGGGCAATCCACCGTCGCGTGCAAAGGCATACATCGCCCGTGAGCAGCCAGTCATGATGCACAGGCCGCAGATGTAGGTGCACAGGATGATGGCCACCGACACCAGTTCCTTCCAGAAATCCGCGACCGGTAACGTGGCCAGAATGGCGTAGAAAATATTGAAACCTTCGTGGGCGATCTTGCCCTGGTCGGGCATCGCGAAGACGAACGCGGCCGACATGATCAGCCCGACCACCCAGGAGATCGCAACCGAAGAAACCATCGCCTTCGGTACGCTATGCTCCGCGTCCACCGTCTCTTCCGACGCATGCGCCGAGGCATCGAAACTGGTCATGATCCACAGCGGAAAGATCATGGCCATGCCGAATAAAACCAGCGGATTGCTATTAAGGGGGACGACATTTCCCCCTGCTTCGCCACTGTAGTTGTGCAATTCGAACAGGCCGGCTATATCGAAATGCTTCAGCCCCATCAGCATCAAGACCAACAGCAACGCACATCCGCCGAGGTTCAACCATGCGCCGAAATTGCTCAGGTGCGACAACAACCGCACGCCAAGATGGTTCAGGATAGCCTGACTGACCGTAATGGCGATCACTGCCGGAATTTGCTGAGACAAACCCCACTTGCTGATATCAACGTGGAACAAGCCATTTAAAACGATGCTGTTAAACAGGCCGTATAGCGCCACATTCACGCTGGCCAGCGAGAAAATATAGCTGATCAGATTCAGCCAGGCCGTTCCCCAACCCCAGCCACGCCCGCCCAGGATGGACGACCAGTGATATAAGCCGCCAGCAGTTGGATAAGCAGAAGCAATCTGCCCCAATGTCGCGGCAACAATCAGTGCAAATAGACCACCGACAAGCCAATTGACGCCGACGGCAGATCCACCCACCACGGAAAAACCCGCCTGAAAATTCGCACTCAGGCCAAGCAACAGTCCAATAACGGAAAATGACAGCGCGAAGTTTGAAAAACCCGACATTTTCCTGGCCAACTCTTGCTTGTAGCCGAGATGCTCCAGGGTGGATTTATCATGCTGCAGAACGCTTGAGCCTGCTTTATCTGTTGTTTTCAAATCCCTCTCCTCCGCCGACCGTCACCGCCCTGCCATTTGGACGGATCGGTTGATGTTGTGGTTGAAATGGCTTGAAAATTATTGGAATAAAACCGGCACCATGACCATTTCGCAGCGCACACAAAGCATGAGCGGACTGACGCAACGAGTGCGTCAGTTTGCGTCACCAGGTGGCGTGACTATACTGAAACCATCAGCCGGGCTTATGTTCAGCAAAAACCGACGACTGCCTGACACAGATATTCGACTCTTGTCGAAACATCGGCACACCGGATAGAATTTTTATTCTCCGCGGCGATGGCTTCACGGACTTTCAATATTCAATGGATTCGGTGATGAGCAAACACCAGGAACTACTGAACATCTCTCAGAATCTGGCTGTATTGGCAGACTCGTTTGAATCCGTCGCCGAATTTTGTCGTCGCCTCGGAATAAATCGTCAGCAGTTCAACAAATACCTGGCAGCTCAACATGCACCGTCACACAAGGTGCAGCTGAAGATTGCCCGTTACTTCATGATGGAACCGCAACACTTGCTGCTGAGCAATAGCGAATTCATCAAATTTTATGAAGGATTGGAACAGGATATTCCGGTTGACTTTCGTAGCCTGCCGGAATTCATGCAATTCGTTCCGGTCGCCATGAAATCGACCGAGGAGCTGCGCCGCTTTCACGGCGTTTATTTCCGCTACCACAACTCATCCATCTATAAAGGCCGTATTCTTCGGTCCATCACCTGTATTTATGAACGGAATGCCGTTACGCAATTCCTGACCATAGAGCGATTCCCCAAGCAGGATGGTAGCGGCCGGATCGGCTACACCTTCAAGTACCATGGCTTCTGTTTCCTGCTCGGCGACCGGATGTTCATGATCGACTTCGAAGGCGATCAGAAAAACGAAATGACCTTTACCACGCTGGTCCCCCAGCACCGTAATCCCATCCGCTTTCTATACGGGATCGTCACCGGGGTGGCAGCCACCTCCTATCGCCCGCCCTTCTCCACGCGACTAATGCTCGAGCACGTCGATAGGGGGATGATCGGCAAAAAGCACCTGAAGCAAGCTACCGTGCTGCTGCCAAGCGACCTGTCGCTGCCGCTCGAAGTCCGCGAATACCTGTCGGGCAAGAACGCCAACATCATCTGGGGTGGTGAAGGTTAAAAAAAACCGGACAGCCATGCTGTCCGGGAAGCCCCAATGCCGGGACGAGGAAGAGACACGTCAACCCACCATCAAACCGCTGCCTGACCGAACGGCACCTCCTTGTGCCCGTAGCGGCGAATCCGGATATTGGCCTGCTCGGCGTGGCCGGAAAAACCTTCCAGGATGCACAGACGGGAGCAGTATTCACCGATCAAGGTGGTCGCTTCGTCGGTGAGAATCTTCTGATAGGTGCAGGTCTTCATGAACTTGCCCACCCATAGCCCACCGGTAAAGCGGGCAGCACGGGAGGTCGGCAGGGTATGGTTGGTGCCGATCACCTTGTCGCCATACGACACATTGGTGCGCGGCCCCAGGAACAGCGCGCCGTAGTTCTGCAGCTTGTCCAGGAAGAAGTCCGGATTGCGGGTCATCACCTGCACATGCTCGGACGCCACCCGGTTGGCCTCGACCAGCATTTCCGCCTCGTCCTCGCAGACGATGATTTCGCCGTAGTTTTCCCAGGCGTGGCGGGCGATTTCTTGCGTGTCGAGTTGGGAAAGCAAGCGTTCCACTTCGACCAGGGTGTCCTCGGCCAGCTTGCGCGAATCGGTGATCAATACCGCAGGAGAGGTCGGGCCGTGCTCGGCTTGCCCAAGCAGGTCGGTCGCCACCAGCTCACCGTCGACGCTGTCGTCCGCCACCACCAGGGTTTCGGTCGGACCGGCCACCAGATCGATGCCGACCTTCCCGTACAGTTGGCGCTTCGCTTCGGCGACATACGCGTTGCCGGGGCCAACGATCATGTCGACTTCCGGGAATTCGCCGATTCCAAGCGCCATCGAGGCAATCGCCTGCACGCCACCGATGCAGTAGATCTCGTCGGCGCCGGCCAGATGAATCGCAGCGATCACGGCAGCGCTGGGTTTTCCTTCAAAAGGCGGCGAGGTGGCAATCACCCGTTTCGCGCCTGCCACCTTGGCCGTGACGATCCCCATATGGGCGGAGGCGACCAGCGGATATTTACCGCTGGGGATGTAGCAGCCCACCGTTTCAACCGGAATGTTCTTGTGCCCGAGAATCACGCCCGGCAAGGTCTCCACCTCGATGTCGTGCATGCTCTCGAGCTGATGCTGTGCAAAATTCCGCACCTGCGCCTGGGCAAATTCGATGTCGTGGATCTGCTGCGGGGTCAGTTGAGCGAGGCAGTCGTCAATTTCCTGTTGAGACAACCGGAAGGAGGCCGGTGCCCAGTTGTCGAATTGGCGCGCGTATTGCTGCACCGCTTCGACACCACGAGTGGCCATATCGGCAATCATCCGTTCGACCGTCTCCCGCACCTGGCCCACATTGGCTTCACCGCTGGGGCGGGTGGTCGCAGTTTTGAGTTTGTAGGACATATCAACACCTTTGCTAAGTGGCCCCCGGCAGGCGCCGCGATCGGCAACGCCCACCGGGGGGAATTCCCGTTAAAGCGCCTTCAGGCCGGACACCAGCTTGCGCACAGCGTCATCCGGGGTTTGCGACGGCGTCGTCGCAAAATTGGTGATCACGTCCAGGAACACCGCGCGAGCCGGCAGCGGCTGTCCGGTGTTCTCGATGAACGAGGGCAACATGCCGCCGCTCTTCTGGATTTCGGCGCGGTCGGCGATATTCATCTTCGCGCAGCTGTCGAAGCGATCCGCCGGCACGTCGATACGGGCCGGAATCGACCCCTTGCGCAGGTTGAACTCCTCCTGCACAGCCGGATTCATCACCGTGTTGGCAAAGGCCTGCTGGTTGGTAATGGACTCGACCTTCTTCTGCTTGAAGAACACGAAGAAGTCGGTGACGAACACAAAGTTGTTCTTGGTGCCCGGTGCAGCCGTACAGACGAAATCGACGTCCGGCTTCTTGTTCTGCCGCAGGAACTCACCCTTCGCCCAGTCGGCATGGATCTGCATGCCGGCCTTGCCGTTGATCACCATCTGCGTGGCGACGTTCCAGTCGCGCCCGGCCCGGTTCTTGTCGGTGTAACTGAGGATCTTGCGGAAGGTTTCGAACACCTTCTTCATCGCCGGCCCCTGGATGGTCGGCAAATCGCGCTGCAGGATCACCTTTTTGTAGAGGTCGGTCCCGCCCGTGCTGAGCAGCAGGTCGGAGAAGATTTCCGCCTCTTGCCAGTCCTCGCCGCCGAGTGCGAGCGGGATGATGCCGTCCTTCTTCATCTTCTCGGCCAGCTCGAAGAATTCATCCCAGGTAGTGGGCACTTTGCCGCCGTACTTGTTGAGCAGGCTCTTGTTGATCCACAGCATGTTCTCGCGGTGCTCGTTGATCGGCACCGCGAAGTAAGAGCCATTCACCTTGGCGTACGGCCGCAGTTCCGGAGAAATCGCCGTATCCCAGTTACCGGCCTTGGCATAGCTGTCCATGTTCTCGAGCCAGTGCTGCTTCTGGTAAGTAATCACCAGTTGCGCCATCGCCTGCGACGCGACCGGCGCATTGCCGGCCGCGAGCCGCGCCTGCATCACTTGGCGTTGGTTGGCGCCGCCGTTACCGGCAACAGCAGAGTCCTTCCAGCCGATCTGCTGCTTGGCGAGCGCATCCTTGATGGCCTGCAGGGCAAATGCCTCACCGGACGAAGTCCACTGGTGCACCACCTCTACTTCGTTGGCACGCGCCGCACCGCTGCCCAGCAGCGGGTAGGCCACCAGCAGCGACAGTGCGATGGCACGGACAACTAAATGCTTATCATTCAATTTCTGAAACATCTCTCTCTCCTGGTGAAAACGTGAAACAACAGGTCCTACGCCAATGACGTGATGTCGAAATCCCTGGCTGCGATGTGATCGGCGACGCGCAAGGCCTGCGCGGCGATCGTCAGTGCCGGATTGACTGCCGCCGACGACGGCATGAAGGAGGCGTCGACCACGAACAGATTCGCGTGATCGAACGAACGGCAGAAAGGATCGAGCGCGGCCCGTGCCGGATCGGTGCCAAATCGCACCGTGCCGCACTGGTGAGAAACCGACAGCCCCCCCATGAACTTCGGGATGGTCAGCCTGAAGCCGATGCGCTTCATCAGCGCCACCGAGCGCCGGACCAGCTCGCGGTGTCCGCGCAGATTGTTGGCGGTGTAGGTCAGGCGGATCTTGCCGTCCTGGATCTCCACCCGGTTATTGGGATCGGGCAGGTCCTCGGACATGATCCACCAGTCCACGCTACGTTCAGCGAGCGCCGTACCGACAAACGCGGGCAGGTATTTCTGCTTGGCGGTAAGCATCCCGCTCTGCAGCTTGCCGAGCAGCTGGATGTTGCCCATCGGATAGGGGTAGCGATCGTCGCCGAAATAAAAGTCGTTGATCGACAGCGTCTTCTGGAACGAGGTAGGGTTCTTGCCCAGGCCAACACACATCAGCGCCGTATTGTTGTGCGCCATGTAGTAGCGGCCCACCACGTCCGAACTGTTGGCCACGCCCTTTGGGGCGCGGTCGCAGGCCGAACGCAACAGCAGCGCCGCGGAATTCACCGCGCTGCCCGCCACCACGATGGTCGCCGCCGACAAGCGCTTCTCCACCCCACCCTCTTCGTACACCACCGAGTCAACCCGTTTGCCGTCAGCCGACAGCTCCAGCCGTCGCACGAGGCAACCGGTTTTCAGGGTGAGCAGCCCGCTTTGCAGCGCCGGCAAGATGGCGGCTACTTCGGCGTCGTACTTGGCATGTACCTGACACGGGAAACCGTCGCAGGTCCGGCAGCGCAGGCAGCTGCCGCCGGGGTGGCTCTGGACCGCCAGCGGAATCGGGAAAGGCTGCACGCCGATGCCGCGCAACGCCCCCGCGATGTGCTCGATGAACGGATCGTTGGCCACCGCCGCAAACGGATACGGTCCGTCGCGACCCGGCTCGGTAGGATCAAGCCCCGCTTCGCCATGCACCTGGTAGAGTGCCTCGGCCTGGTCGTAGTAAGGCGCGAGATCGGCATAGCGGATCGGCCAGGCGGGCGAGACGCCCTCCTCGTGCTCGAGCGCCTCGAAATCCTGCTCGCGGTAGCGGAGCATCGTGCCGCCGAACAATTTGCTGCTGCCGCCCACGTAGTAGTAGTTGCCAGGGCGAAACGCGTTGCCCTCCTTGTCGAGCCACTCCTCAGCAGGGACATAGCGTCGGTCGAAGAACACCGAGCGCACGTCCCAGTTCTGCGCCTCGCGCGGCAGAAAACCACCACGCTCGAGGATCGTCACCCGCAGGCCGCGCTGGACCAGGCGGTGAGCAAGCGTCGCGCCACCGACGCCGCTGCCGACGATGACGACGTCCGGGCTCGCATCCACTTAGCCGATCCTCTTCTCGGTGGTCGCGTCGAAAAACAGCGCCTTGCCCATGTCGACCGAGATGCCAACCCGCTGCCCGACCTCCCCTTCGCCCGGAGCGAAACGCGCGGTGACCGTTTCACCATGCGCGTTGAGGATCACGAAATTGTCGGCCCCGGTCGGCTCGACCACTTCGATGTTTGCTTCGAACGCCCCCGCGCCGCCTTGTGCATGCACGCGCAGCCACTCCGGACGGAAGCCGAACACCAGCGGCTTGCCGACGTAAGCCGCCAGCGCATCGCTTAGCTGTGGCAGGTCGATGCGCAACGGATCGACCCTATCCGCGTCGCCGACGAACTGATAGGCCTGCTCGTGCCGCTCGATGCGTCCGCTCAGGCAGTTCATCTGCGGCGAACCGATGAAGCCGGCCACGAACAGATTGGCCGGGTGTTCGTAGATCTGCTGCGGAGCCCCGATCTGCTGGATCTCGCCCGCCTTCATGATCACGATCTTGGTCGCGAGCGTCATCGCCTCGATCTGATCGTGGGTCACGTACACCGTGGTCGTCTTCACCCGCTGGTGCAGCTTCTTGATCTCGGCGCGCATATCGGTGCGCAGCTTGGCATCGAGGTTGGACAGCGGCTCGTCGAACAGGAAGATCTTCGGCGAGCGCACCATCGCGCGCCCCATCGCCACCCGCTGGCGTTGTCCGCCGGACAGCTGGCTTGGGCGCCGTTCCAGCAGCCCGTCGAGCTGCAGGATGCCGGCGACGCGCTTGACGGCTTCATCCTGCTTCGCCTTCGAGTCACCACGCACACGCATCCCGAACGTCAGGTTCTTGCGTACCGTCATGCTCGGATACAGCGCGTAGGACTGGAACACCATCGCGATATCGCGCTTGTCCGGTTCGAGCGTGTTGATCACCTGCCCGTCGATCAGAATCTCGCCGCCGGTGATCGGCTCCAGACCGGCGATTGAATTCAGCAGCGTGGACTTGCCGCAGCCCGACGGCCCGAGCAGCACCAGGAACTCGCCGTCGCGGGCGTCGATATTGATGTCCTTCAGGCAATCTACGTTGCCGTAGTGCTTGAACACATTGCGGATATGGAGCGAGGCCATGACGTTTATCCTTTGACAGCACCGGCCATCAGGCCGCGAACGAAATACTTACCCGCCACGAAATACAGGACCAGGATCGGCAGCGCAGCGAGCAGCGCGCCCGCCATATGGATGTCGTAAGGCCGCTCGCCACTACTGGTGCTCACCATGTTGTTCAGGGCCACCATGATCGGCACGCTCTGGCCGCTGGCGAACGAGGCACCGAACAGGAAGTCATTCCAGATACTGGTCGACTGCCAGATCACCGTGACCACCAGCATCGGAATCGACAAGGGCATGACGATCACCCAGAAGGTGGTCCAGAAACCGGCGCCATCGACACGCGCTGCCTTGATCAGGTCCTGCGGGATCGAGATGAAGTAGTTGCGGAAGAACATGGTGGTGAACGGAATCCCGTACACCGTGTGCACCAGGATCAACCCGCCGATGCCTTCGTTCAGCCCCAACAACCCGAGCGTCTTGGCGATCGGGATCAACACCGATTGATACGGCAGGAAACTGCCGAACAGGATCAGCGCGTAGACGAAGCGATCGCCCTTGAAGCTGAACTTGGTCAGTGCGAAGCCGTTGACCGCGCCGATCATGGTGGAAATCGCGGTAGCGAACAGCACCAGTACCGTGGTGTTGAAATAGAACCCGCGCAGCCCCACGCATTCGATACCGACACAGGCGCTCTGCCAGGCGTCGCGCCAGGGCTGCAGCGTCGGTCGCAGCGGCATCGCGAGCAGCGACGAGGTGCGCACCTCATCCATGTCCTTCAACGACGTGAACACCATCACCACCAGCGGCATCACGAAGAACGCACAGAACACGGCAAGCGTCAGGTAGATGAACAGCCGTCCGAAGGTCTTGTGGCTGAACAGGCGGGTCAGGGCCCCCGACGGCAGTTCGGTGCGCGGCTTGATCCGGGCCTCAGCGAGCATGGCTTTGTTCATGGCGAAGCTCCGAATAGAGGTAGGGAACGATGATCGCGACCACGGTAAGCAGGATCATCATCGCGCTCGCCGAACCCTGTCCGAGTTGGCCGCGGCTGAAGGTCAGGCTGTACATGAAGGTGGTGGGCAGATCGCTCGAATAACCGGGGCCGCCATTGGTCAGCGCGACGACGAGGTCGTAGGAACGCACCGCTTGATAGATCAGGATCACCATCACGGTGAACAGTGCGGAGCGCAGCATCGGCAGGATCACCGACAGATAGATGCGCACCATCGAAGCGCCTTCCATCTTGGCCGCCTTGATGATTTCGCTATCGATCCCGCGCAGCGCGGCGAGGAAAATCGCCATTACGAAGCCAGCCGTCTGCCAGACCGCAGCGATCACTAGCGTGTAGACGGCCATGTCCGGATCGATGATCCAGTCGAGATGGAACCAGGTGATGCCCATCCCCTGCAGGATCCGATCCAACCCCAGTTCCGGGTTGAGTATCCACTTCCAGGCTGTGCCGGTGACGATCAGCGACACCGCCATCGGATACAGGTAGATGATGCGGATCGCGCCCTCGGCACGGACTTTCTGGTCGAGGAAAATCGCCAGCACCAAGCCGATCACCACGCTGAGCACGACGAACAGCACCGAGAACTTCAGCAGGTTGGAAACCGACATCAGCCAACGATCGTTCTGCCAGAGCTTCGTATAGTTCTCGAACCCCACAAAGTGGTAGCTGGCGACAAACTCCGAATCGGTGAAAGAAATCACCAGCGACCAGATCAGGAAACCGTAGACGGCGACCAGCATCAGCAATACCGACGGACTGATGGCAAGCGATGCCGGGCCGAACGCGCGTCTTTTTTCTGTTGGCGACTTCGTCGCTCGTGCGAGTTGATTCATCCTCTTCTCTCCAGGCAAACGCAGGCGGAGATGGATCGCGGCCGGCGGTGCCAGCCGCGATCCCTGTGTGCCGCGCTTACAGGTGCTGCTCGAGCACGCGTCCTTCGTTGTATTCGTCGTGCGCGCTGCCCTGCACATAGCTCGGCACCGGGAAGTCCCACCAGCCCGGGGTGTACGGGCCAGCCGCGTCGCGCGAGGTGATCACCTCGACCAGCGCCGGGCCCTTGCTCGCCAGCGCGCTCTTCAGCGCCGGATTGAGCTGCGAGTCCTGTTCGACGCGCCATGCCTCCAGACCGAAACTGCGTGCGATCTCGGTGAAGTTCGGCGAATACGGCTTGCCATCCGGCGTGTTGAACTCGCTGCCGATGTGGCGTCCCATGATCTTGCGTTGGCCGCCACGGATGGACATGTAGCCGCTGTTGTTCTGCACCAGGAACACCACCGGGATGTTGTGCATCACGCACACCGCCATCTCCTGCAGCGATTGCAGGAAGTCGCCGTCACCCACGATGCAGACCACCTGACGGGTCGGCATGGCGAGCTTCGCGCCGATCGCCGCCGGCACCGCCCAACCCATCGACGAGAAACTGCCGGAGGTGAGGTGGGTGCGCGGCATGTATACCGGGAAGGTTTGCTTCACAGCGCCCTGGGTGTTGCCCGAGCCAACCACCACGATGCCGTCGCGATCCATCACCCGGCGCAGTTCGCCAAGCGGACGTTGCGAGGTGAACGGTGTCGCCGTGCTGTCGCGACGCTTCGCGAGCAGGCCTTCCCATTCCGTCTTCGCTGCGTTCAGGTCACTGAAATAGGCATCGCGCTCAGCGAGCACCGCCTTCGACTGCTCGGCCGAGATCGCCGCCAGCATGTCGGTCAACGCACTCTTCGCGTCGGCCACCACGCCCACTTCGGTCGGGTAGTTCTTGCCGATTTCCTGATGGTCGATGTCGATATGAATCAACTTCGCAGGCGGGAACGAGAAGCTGCAGTCCTTGCGATAGCTCGACGCGGACCAGTCGGTGAAGCGGCAGCCCACCGACAGCACCACATCGGCGGTGGTGGCGATCTTGTTACCGCAGGTCGTCCCGGTTTGGCCGACCGACCAGGCATTAAGGAAATGGTCCTCCGGAATGGCGCCCTTGCCGTTCCAGGTGGTCACCACCGCGGCACCAATCTTCTCGGCCAGTGCCACCAGTTCAGGCGAGGCGTCGGACGTGATCGCGCCACCACCAGCGACGATGACCGGACGCTTGGCCGACAGCAGCAGCTCCACCGCACGCTCGATCACCTGTTGATCGGCACGCTGGCGTCCGCCCCCCATCCGTTCCTGCAACGGATGGACCGTGACATCCGCAGATTCCGCCTGCAGGTCCATCGGGATTTCGACGTGCACCGGGCCAGGACGACCGCTGAGCATGGTGTTGAAGGCGCGGTGCATGATGAACGGGATCTCGTCGACCCGATTCGCTTCCCAATGGCGCTTGGTGACCCCCTCCACCACGCGCGGGAAGTCGTTGGAGTGGTAGCGATCCAGTTCCTGCATCACGCCGTGGCCCGCCATGTGGGTCGCCGGCGCGCCGGTAATCAGCACGGTCGCCGTGGAGTCGGCGAACGCCGTGGCCAAACCGATGATGGTGTTCGACGCTCCGGCGCCGATCGAGGTCATCGCGGCCATCGGCCGGCCGGATGCGCGGTAGTAGCCGTCAGCCATGTGCACCGCGCTCTGCTCGTGCATCACCTGGATAAACGGCAGCTCGGTACCCGGCTCCATGAAGGCGTCCATCAGCGACCAACAGCCGTGCCCCGGGATCCCCGCGACATACTGCACGCCATAGGCCTTCAGGGCCTTCGCAACAATTTGTCCACCTGTCAGCTTCACAATCTCTCTCCTATGTTTCGGGGGCAACTACCTGATCACGACCACCCGGTTCCGACGATCTGACTGCGTCGAGCGCACACGGCCCCTCAGCGGGCAGCCCACTCGATGCCGCGCTTCATGAGCTCCCGCACTTCCGGGATGGAGAATTCGGTCACGGTATGGCCGACCGACTGATAGAACACGCGACCCTTGCCCCACTGGCGCTTCCAGGCGGCCGGGATCTCGATGCCGTCGATCCACGGGAAGGTGTTGCCGTTGAACTTGGTGGTGGCGAGCACTTCATTCGACGGGTCCACGTGCATGTAGTACTGCTCCGAGAACACCGTGAAATCCTTCAAACCGGCCGTGATGTCGTCGCCGGAATCGGTAAAGCGCACCTGGTATTCGACGAAGTCGCCTGGATGGCAGATGAACTGCCCGCCCAGTACAAAATGGAACATGTGGTTGTCGTTGAACGCGTCGGCCGAGCCATGCCAGGCAGCAAGCCCCACGCCCTGCTCGATTGCGGACACCAGCGCGGTCTCTTGCTGCTTGTCGAGCTTGCCTTGCGTCCAGTTCGGGATGATCAGGTCGAATTCGCGCAGGTTGAGGTGCGACAGATCGTCGAGCGACGTAGAGCGCGTCACCTCGAAATCCTGCAGCCAGTGCTGCATGGCGAACTCGGCGATGGCTTCGGGATAGTGGCCGGGCCACCCCCCGGACAGAAGCAGAACCTTCTTCATGCTAAGTGCCTCTTTTCTGTTGAGATACCGCGTGTAATGAGCGTGTAAGGTTTTTGTGAGCGCAGTATTGCTCGGTGACCTTCCACGCTCAATTTCGCAGCTGCGCAGGATGTGACGCAGACTGACGCACCATGCTTCGCCAGCATGCGCATTGTCCGAAGAGATATTTTCGGGAGACAAAACAAGCCACCCGGCAGCTGACGAAAAGCAGCAATCCGGGACGTGATCTGCTGGATTTTTTTGGGGAGGTAGCCGGGCATTTGACGGCCGCAGATTGCGGAAAATGCTCGGTGCGAGTGAATGGAGCCCTTGCAGCCGCGCAGGACGCGCTGCGACAAACAGGCCAATCCCCGACAACGATGGTCGGGTCAAATGGTCGTCAGGAAATACGCTCGGAGATTGCTTCTGAGTAGAACAACACGTCTAGCTGAAGTCGTGCTGTTGGTTCGTGTTCATAGCCTTTCACGAACCTGGAACACCGTGAAAATCGACGCTGATCGGCGCGTCAATATGCTCCATAATACTCACTATCGCTTCATATCACTCGATTTACGAGCTTCCCTATGCTGACCCACGACGCCATCCCTGATGAACGCCGCCAGTACATCCTCAACCTGCTGGTCACAACCGGTAAGGTGCTGGCCACCGACTTGTCCAAAAAACTAGGTGTCTCCGAGCACACCATCCGGCGCGATCTGGCAGATCTGGCAAAGGCAGGGATCTGCAAACGCGTCTACGGTGGGGCGGTGACCATCGCCCCCAGCAGCAGGCCCCTGCAACAGCGGACCAGCGAGGACACGCCCCGTAAAGAGGCCTTGGCCAAAGCCGCAATCGGTCTGTTGATTGCTGATCAATGCATTTTTCTCGATGCTGGGAGCACCAATCTCGCCATCGCCCGTGCGATTGGCCCCCACCTTCCGCTGACCATTGTGACGAATTCGCCGGTCATCGCCGCAGCGCTGCTCGGTAAAGAAAATGTGACGGTCATCGTCTTGGGCGGCCAGGTCAACCGGGAGGTCGGCGGTACCGTCGGCATTCTTGCCTTGGAGGCGTTGAACCGGCTTAGTTTTGACGTAGCTTTCCTCGGAGCATGTGCCATTGATGCCCAAGAAGGGCTTACCGTATTCAGCCTCGAAGACGCGGCCTTCAAGCGTGCGGTGCTTGCCCGCAGCGGAGCAACCGTGGTTGCCGTACTCAATGAAAAACTACTGAGTGTTGCCCGCCATCAGGTCGACGCAATGTCTGCCATCACCACCCTGGTCGTCGAGCGGGATGCGCCTGCTATTCGCCTCGAACCACTCGCCGCCGTCGGGACCAATATCCTGCGGGCCTCGTAGGCGGGATGGTCATTTGCGCGATAGCCCAGCCCGACATCTACCTGGTATGGGTCCGTTTAATCGTGACGAAACACCCGCCATACGCCGAAGGCGATCACGACCGCGAGTATGGCGGTAAACAGAAACGCGCTCGATAGCGTCGAGAATCGCGCAATGGCACCAATGACGGCCGGCCCGGTGAAGATGCCGCAATATCCGATGGTCGTCATGGAGGAAACCGCCGCCCCGACTGGCATCGCGGTTTGTCGACCCACGGCAGAAAACAGTACCGGCGCAACATTGGAGATGCCTGCGCCAACCAAGGCATAACCCAGCAACGAGACTTGCCAGAAGGGCACCAAGGCAACCATCAGGAAACCGATGGCTGCGCACAGCCCACCGACGACGGCCACCCTACTCGCCCCCACGGATCGAACCACGCGGTCCCCCGCCAGGCGCCCAGCGGTCATGGTGGCGGCGAATACGGCGTATCCGAATCCGGCATTCGCAGGGTTCATCCTCCGCTCGGAGGTAAGAAATACGCCGCTCCAGTCGAGCACGGCGCTTTCCGCCAGAAATGCGAGAAAGGTCAAGGAACCGAGCAGGATAACAATCCCTCGAGGAACGCAAAGAAGGGAGGCACCATCCGACGGCCCCCAGGTCAGCAGCCAGGTGTAGGCGTATGCCAAAACCGCAAATATCAACACCACGGCGATCACGGTTGACGTCGAAACCGCGAGTCCCAGGCTCAGCAGCAAACTCGGGCCGGCGGCCCCCGCGATACCGCCGACGCTGTAAAAAGCATGAAAGCCCGACATGATGGCGTGCCCATGCCGCCGCTCGACCTCAATGGCCTGGATATTCATTGCCACATCCAGTGTTCCTGCGGCCATGCCAAACAAGATCAGCATGCAAGCCGTGCTTGCCACATCGCCCGCATAGGAGAGTGCGAGAAGTGCCGCGCAGAGCGTCAGGCTGGCGGTAACAATCACCTTTCGACATCCGTACCAGGCCGTCCACGCGCCCGAGAAGGGCATCGCGATCACGGAGCCCACCCCAAGGCAAAGCAGCAACAGGCCAAGCTGGCCGTCGTCCAATACCAACCGGGCTTTTACAAAGGGCACAAGCGGCGCCCACGCCGCCCTGCCGTAACCCGCCAGGAGGAACACGGCCTGGGTCGCGGTCTGCCGCCGCACCTGAATGGCAGCTCGGCTCACGGTTTCATGCACGTGCGCTAATGTTGTGGCGCAGCTTTCATCCGCGCGAGCGCAATTCCGTTGTGGTGCAGACAATTACGATGATCTCCGGCGCACTCAGGGACCGCGTTTGCAGACAAGCCGACTGCAACCGCAAGCGGGATACGTGGCCCCGAAGCACTTCTGTTTCAATTTGATCTGCGTTCGGCTTGCTCACAGACCTTTGAATACGCACTTGATAAGCGCTCTTCGCCAAGCGAACCGTGCTGTATGGCATTGACGATCGCATCGACGACCTCATCCATGCGCAAGACGGCCTTGGGAGACAACAGCAGCAAATCCGCCCCTGCCACGAGTGCGGCAACCGCCGTTTCGCCAAGGGTCGCATCCCCCATGGTGGCCTTATGATCCAGATCGCAGGTCATGACCAACCCCCGGAATCCCAACTCGCTTCTCAACAGACCAATCAGCTCGGCCGACAATGACCCCGCTGTGACAGGTTCCATCGCGACGTAACGCGCAGGCCCCATCATGACTGCGTCAACCCCTTCGTCCACCCCTGCCCGGAAGGGCGCCCAGAGAGCCCTCAGCTCCTCCAGCGAAGCGGGAACGACCGCGAGTTCCTTTGCGGGAAGACCTACGCAGGTAGGGTGACCTGGAAAATGCTTGAGCGTCGCCTTCAAGCCGCTACGGCGAACACCTCTGACATAGGCCCGCACCATCTGCGCAGCCTGTTCCGCGTCATCCGCCAAGGTACGTCCGGCCAGCCATTCATTCGGCCCAGTCACGATGTCCGCAGTTGGCGAGAGGACCAAGTTCACGCCGGTGGCTGCCACGCCACGCCCCATTTCGTAGCAGACGGCTTCCAGTTCCGCGGCCGACATGCGTTGTGCGGTCTGTCGGTCCGGTAGCGGTGAAGTGAGCCCCTGCAAACGGTGCACCGCGGCGATATCTGCGTCTGCAGCCAGGATCAACTCACCGGCGCGCGCTTTCGCGAGTGCCACAGCGCGGCGCCAGCTTTCCAGCGATTCTTGCTCAATGCGCTGCGGGCTCATCCGACCACTGACATATTCCTCCCCCGTCTCGCCAAACAAGAGGCTCTTGCCACCGAGATCGAGAAAACGGGCGATCGGCGCGGAGATATCCAGCGTTTCGAGCACTGGAAACAGCACGCCATAAGCCTGTTGAGTGAGGGTGCGCAACGAACTCATGAATGCACCTTGCGGCTGAGCGCACCGTCGGTCTGTGCCAGCGTATCCAATTCAACCGCGAGCTTGCGGACGCGAGTGGCCGCCTCTGCAAGGCGCGCAGGCAAAATCGTGCCGTCCTCAACCGCCGCCACGATCGCGCGAGCGACCTGCTCAAGACCCGCTTTGCTCGAAAGCAGCAGTAGATCCGCACCTGCCGCGAGAGAGGCAATCGCGGTCTGCTCAATAGAACGCCCGCGATGAATCCCTGGCGTATCCAGATCGTCAGAGATGATCAACCCCGTGAATCCCAACGCATCCCGTAGCAGCGACAGCGTATCGCGAGAGGTGCTGGCGGGCTGCAGCGCGTCCACGGCGGGAACCAATGCCGGCCCTGCCATCACGGCCACCACACCTTCCGCGATGACATCACGGAAGACACTCAGGCTTGGTTGCAACTCCTCCATGGAAGCGCTGACCGTCGCCTCATGCAGCGCGGGATCCAATGGCGTCACGGGATGTCCGGGAAAGTGTTTGGCGGTTGCTGCCACACCTGCCGCCTGGACGCCACGGATATAGGCACGAGCGATCCGGCTCGACTCGGATGCTTCCGGGCCAAGATGGCGCCCCTCGATCCAAGGGTTTTCACCAGTCACCACGTCGACAATGGGCGCGAGAAACAGATTCACGCCCAGTTTTCGCGCTGCCATCGCCGTCGCATTCGACCGGGTGGCAATGGCCTCTTCCGACATGCCGTGCGCTTCTTCTGCGGAGGGTAATGCCGGGCTCAGATCGTGCAGCCTGCAGATGCCTCCAAGCTCCTGATCCACAGCCACCAGCATGCTGCCGCCCGCCCTTGCGCGCGCCTGCGCAACGACATTGCGGAACGCCTCCGCCGTTTCGTCCGCACGTCGGTGTTCGCTCATGCTGCGCGCAACGTATTCCTCCCGACTCTCGCCGAGAAGGATGGAAACGCCTCCGTTGTCGAGAAAGCCCAGTACCTCCTCATCAAGCTCCAGCCGGTCAAATGCCGGGAGGAGCACCCCGTAGGCATCCCGAAGCAGTTCACTCACCGTGGTATCTCCGTGGTTTACAGATTGATCGGTCGCACACCTGGTTTTGCTCCGGCTCCCATCGCCGAACCAAATGCTCGATATTGCTCGATATGTACAAATATAGCTCTGTTTGAGAGGAGGTGTAAATATCGTTCGACCTAGAGCGCGACAGCGACGGGGATAAGCGAGCCGATAACACGTCGAGCGCGGTGGTCAGACCTCGGCTCAATGCGGGGAGCGCAACGATTCACTTCAAGGGATCAAACCACCAGTCAGGGCTGATTGTGTCCAGCCCCTTGGGAAAGGAGGGCGTGGGGATACGGATAATCAAACGATTTTTCAGCTCTGCCCGTTCGAACGCATCCTGAAAAATTGCATTCGTTTTCAGCAGACGCAGCAGGCTGCCGTCTGCGAGTGCGGCATCCAGGCCGCGTTCGATCGCCGCCTTTAGCTCGGGATTGCCGCGCTTGAGATAGAAGATGTTTCCAAACCGGTACACCAACGCCACGGTCTTCTCGACGGTGAGTTCCGGAGAATGCTGTCCGTACAAAGACAAAAAACCATAGGCCTCTGTCGCACCCAACGGCAGAAACCCGAACCGCTTTCCCCGTACCATCGAGATCAGGTTTTCGACCGTATCGACCTCGATGACCCGTAGCCCAGCCGACCGCAGGATCCGGACATCGGGCCAGTTAACCCCCTGTCCCGCGGTAAATCGCTTCAAATCATCAAGCGTGTGGACGTTGGCGAACAGCGACGCCTCATCCTTGCGAATGACAAATACCCGCCATCCGAGCAAGCCAAGATCGATCGGTCGATAGACGGGGTCGAATCGCTCGGCGAGCGCTTCGCTGCCCCCCGTATCCACCACATTGATCTGACCTGACTGCAGCATCGCCAGCGCGCGCTCCTGGTTGACCACCGCAGGGGCAAGCCGGATCGAATAGGGCTGATTCGACTTGCTCAGCGCAAGCGACAACATCTGATACCCCAAACCGTCCCGACCCGCGCCGTCGAGATTCGGGTACACCACATTGATCGCGGCCTTCGCGCCACATGAGCCCAGTAGCAGCGCAACCACAATGGCTGCGGTGCACGTTACATGCGTCGCAGCCTTCTTGAACCCGACATGGAGCGTATTTGGCAAAGGCATGGCGTCATCGGTGCGTGTGCTTTGGGGAGCTTTGCAGTCGCAGTGCAGGCCCTATGCGAACAGCCTCTGTGAGCAACAAAGCGTCAATCGTCATCTCGACACAGTATTGAGCGGCACAGGAAAGAGCTCAATTTCGCATGACAGTCAAAATCGACGCACATTGACGCAGTTGGCTGGTGTTGAACCACTCGGGAATTGAGGAGGCGCCAACTGTTGAGATGAGGGAACCCTGATGTCCCTGCGGTCCGCTGCTGTCGTAGCTGACTACGGCGTATCGCCAACGGACGTTCACTGCGGGTACTTAAGTTGAGATTGATTCAGAGGGCAACACGAGAGTGACTGAAGGGCACCCCGGCAAAACCTTCCAGAGTGCCCCAGCGGATGCCGTGCTGTGGCAAGGCTACAGCTGCACGGTTGAAAGCCATTCAATCTCGGACCAGACTTTTCGAGAGTAATGGGGATCGAATCGGGAATGATATCCACCTGTAATCGCGTAGCGTGAACGTCTGCAGGGCGATCAGGGAAACGACGCCATCCCGGCCGCCCCGCAGGTGTCCAGCTACGCGCTCGTGGCAGCTTCACGCGTTGAGCCCCGCCCGAGAACAAAAAAACCGCCCTCTCGGGCGGCTGAAATGCTCCAACGCAGTGGAATGGGACAACTCAGAAGTCGTGACTGATCCCGATGCT
>CBIHQA010000004.1:0-25943 GCA_966211475.1 uncultured Neisseriales bacterium | reverse complement strand
GGCTTTGACCATGCCGGCCAGCGTATTTTCGGGCGCCAGGCGGCCACCGCCACGGTGAGCGAACAGAGCGGGGTACGGCCAGGGAGTGAGCGGCATAGATCGGGAGCGGTGAATGGACGGAATTCGGCCGCACTATACGCCGGCTTTCCTGTGCATGGCCAGCCGGCCGGCGCGGAGCAACAGCCGTTCGAAAAACGGTTACGCGAACAGTTCCAGCACAGGCCAGCCACGCTCGGTAGCAAGTTGCCTGAGGCGGGGATCCGGGTTGGTGGCGACGGGATGGGTGACGCGCTCCATCAACGGCACGTCGTTCATCGAATCGCTGTAGAAGTAGCTTTTCGGAAAGCTGGACAAGGTTTTGTCCATGCCGGCCAGCCATTGCTCCGTGCGGGTGATCTTGCCTTCCCGGAAGGTGGGCACGCCGATCCAGGCACCGGTGTAATCGCCCTCTTTTGGATCGCCGATGGTTTCCAACTCGATGGCAAGCAGGTGGTCGATGCCCAGCGCGCCGGCAATGGGGCGGGTGACAAAGTCTACCGTGGCAGTGACGATGCAGCAGAGGTCACCAGCCTGCAAGTGCCGGGAGACCAGTTCGCGGACGTTGCTGGCGATGGCGGGCTCCACGACTTCCCGCATGAACTCGCCGTGCCAACGGTTGAGCTCCTTGCGCGGCAGGGTAGCCAGCGCCCCGGCGAGATAGCGCAGGTAGGCGTTCATATCGAGTCGCCCGGCGACGTATTCGTCCTGGAACCAGTCGAGGCGTTCGGCAAAGGTATCGTCGTCGACCAGGCGGTGGCGGGCCATGAAATGGCCCCACTCTTGCGAGCTGTCGAAGGGCAGCAGGGTGTGGTCGAGGTCGAACAGCACGAGGTTGGCACTGGAAGTCATGCAGCGCTTTCTGTTATCGGTACAGATCGTGGATAGCGGCTCAGCCGGTCAGGCCGAGCCTTCCAGGACGAGCAGGTTGTCGTGCGAGAAGCCCAGTGCGACCGTCGCGCCGCGTTCCGGCAGCGGGCGGTTCGGATCGTTGAACATGTCGAAGGACAGCACGGCTTCTTTCAGGCGGGCACGGATACGTACCACGGCGCCGAGGAAGTTGACCTCCTCGACCGTTGCCGCCAACGAATTGCGGCCCGACGTCGGTTGCTCCAGCGTGATCGCTTCCGGCCGAAGCGCGAGCGTACGGATTTGTCCGCTGTCGCCTTGCGCCATCTTGTGCGAAGTCACCAGCTCTTGGCCGTCGACCGCCACGCGCCCGGAACTCGGGTCCACCACGTGGCCGTTCAGCAGATTGAGCGTGCCGACGAAGGACGCCACGAAACGGGTGCGCGGGTAGTTGTAGATCTCGGACGGCGTACCGACCTGTTCTGCCCTGCCCTCGTTCATCACCACGATGCGGTCGGAGATGGACAGCGCCTCTTCCTGGTCGTGGGTCACGAAGATGGAGGTGATGCCGAGCTCGCGTTGCAGCGCGCGGATTTCTTCGCGCAGGGAGATGCGAATCTTCGCATCCAGTGCGGACAGCGGCTCATCCAGCAGCAGCAGCTTGGGCTTGCTGGCCAGCGCGCGGGCCAAGGCCACACGCTGCTGCTGGCCGCCGGACAGCTGCCAGGGGTAGCGGCCGGCGAGCTTCGGCAGCTTGATCAGGTGCAGCATTTCTTCGACGCGGGCCTTCACCTCGGCCTCGGGCCGCTTGGCGATCTTCAGGCCGAAGCCGATGTTCTCGGCCACCGTCATGTTGGGGAACAGTGCGTAGGACTGGAACACCATGCCGACGTTGCGCTGGTTGGTGCGCAGCCGGGTGACGTCGCGCCCGTCGAAGCGGATCACGCCGCCGGTCGGGGTTTCGAAGCCCGCGATCATCCGCAGAATGGTGGTCTTGCCACAGCCGGACGGGCCGAGAAAGGTGATGAATTCGCCCCGCTCGATCGCCATTTCGAAATGGTGGACCGCGGTCTGGGTGCCGAATGCCTTGTGAAGATTTTCGATCTCGAGAAGCGCCATGACTTGGATTCCGGATAGACCTGTTAAGACTCTTTGGCGGTTTTGGCGCGCACGGAGCCGGCGTTGCGGGCGAAGACCTGGATCAGCCCCATGGAGGCCCAGGTGACGAGGAAGGCAATGATGGCGAGCGCCGACGGCTCATAAGCCCGGTTGGCGCCGACGAGCTGCAGGTAGGGGCCGAAGGCGGGCCGGTTGAGCAAGCTGGCCATGGTGAATTCGCCGATCACGACCGCGAAGGTCAGGAAGGCTCCGGACAGGATCGCCGATCGCACGTTCGGGAAGATCACCTTGAAGAGGATGGTCGGCCAGCCGGCACCCAGCACTTCCGCCGCCTCGGTCAACGTCCGCACGTCGATGGCCCGCAGGCCGGTATCGATGGAGCGGTACATATAAGGCAGCGACAGCGTGACATAACTGCAGATCAGCAACAGGTCGGTGCTCCGCTCGTTGCCAGTCAGCGGCAGGTAGGAGCTGCTGTTGAAGACACGCAGGTAGCCGAACACGATCACGATGGCCGGGATCACCAGCGGCAGCAGGGTGATGAATTCGATCACCGGTTGCAGCTTCGGCAGCCGCAGCTGCACCCAGTACGCGGTCGGCACCACCAGCAGGATGCCGACGATGATGGTCAGCACCGCCATCAGCGTGGAATAGCCGAAGGTGGCCTGGAACTGCGGGTCGGTCAGCACGATCTTGTACGCGTCGAAGCTGTACTCGTCGCGCCGCATGCGCAGGCTGAATTCGAAGGTTGCCAGCAGCGGCACCAGGAAGTAGATCGACCCGATGATGATGGCGATCCAGGCGCCCAGCCTTGAAGTCGGTTTCATCGCCGTCCCCTTTCCGCACGAGCACGAAGCCAGATGTAGCCCGCATTCGACAGGCCGGTGATCACAATCATGCCCAGCGCCAGTGCGTAACCGAGGTTCTGGTTGTGCAGCACGTCGCCACGGATCTGCGCATACAGCAGGATGGTGACGATGTTGAGCGAGCTGCCGGTCAGCGCGTAGGCGGTAGCCACGGCGCCGAAGGAATTGGCGAACAGCAGCAGGGTGGCGCCGAGGATGCTGGGCCACAGCACCGGGAAGGCGACATAGCGCCAGTAGTGGAAGGCCGTACCACCAAGGCAGTCACAGGCTTCGCGCCATTCCCGCTTCAACCCTTCCAGCGCCGGGGTGACGATGAGCACCATCAGCGGGATCTGGAAGTACAGATAGGTCAGCGTCAGCCCGGAGAAGCTGAGGATGCTGAAGCCAGTCGAGTACAGGTTGAAGCCGAGAAATTTCTTGAAGATCACCGTCATCAGGCCAACGCGGCCCAGCGTACAGATGAAGGCGAAGGCGAGCGGCACGCCGGCGAAGTTGGATGCCACCCCGGAAAACGTCATCAGGGTCGGCCGGATCCAGGCCGGCAGGTTGCCCTGCACCGCCGCCCAGGCGAGCAGGAAGCCGATCAGCGCACCGCCAAGGGCCGAGGCCGCACTGACCTGGAAGCTGATCCAGTAGGCACTGAGCACGCTGTCCTGGAACAGGCCCTGGAAGTTGCTCAGCGTGAAATGACCATTCGCGTCCTGGAAGGCCCCGACCATCAGCAGGCCGGTCGGCAGGATCAGGAACAGCAGCGCGAAGATGAAGAACGGCAGAACACCCAGCCAGTTCCAGTTAAACCGGTCCGCACCCGGGCGAACCGCGCCGACCGATACCGGTGGCGGGGAGGAGACGACATCGGAGGGAACACTCATGAGCGCCCGAAGCCTTGTACTGGTGTTTCCGAAACCCGCCGGACAACCGACAGCTTTGGAAAACGCGCGGGGTCACCGAATCGCCAGCCAGGGGCGGGAATCCGACAAGCCAACCGCTTGGATTTGCACTGTCCGTGCTTTCTGACGAAAGAACGGGTGGAACGCGCCGGCCGGGCAGACCGGCGTACCGCACGAAGCGGCAGCGCCGGGTACGGCAGTCCGTCAGCGGAGCCGCCCCGAAGGGCGGCCTGCAGCCTTACTTGACGTTGGCGCCGACCACTTGGTCCCACTGCTTGGTGATCGCTTCCTTGTACGCGGCTTGCTGCTCCAGCGTCGGGAAGACGGCCTTCTTGTAGTTGGCCGCCGGCGGCAGCTTGTCGAGCAGGTCTTGCGGGACCTTCTTGCGCGACACCAGGTCGTTGTAGCGGATCGGATGGCAGTAGCCCTTCAGCCAGGCCACTTGGCCTTCGTCGGAGTACAGGTATTCCATCCACAGCTTGGCGGCGTTCGGGTGCGGGGCATAGGCGCTGATGGCCTGCACGTACACGCCAGCCACCACGCCGGTCTTCGGCACCACGACCTGCACCTTCGGGTTGCCCTTCAGGGTGTCACGGTCGGACAGTGCGTTGTAGTCCCAGCGGATCACGATCGGGGTGGTGCCTTGGGCGAGCGAGGCTGCCTTGCCGATCACCGGCACGAAGTTGCCGTTCTTGTTGAGGTCGGAGAAGAACTTCAGGCCGGCGGCGCCTGCCTTGTTCACATCACCCTTGGCTTGCGACAGGCCGGCGGCGAACACGCCCTGGATGGCCTGGTTGGCGGAGCGCGGGTCACCGGCCAGCGCCACGGCGTTCTTGTATTCCGGCTTCAGCAGGTCAGCCCAGTCGGTCGGCACCTTGTCGATCATGTCGGTGTTCACTTCGAACGCCAGCACGCCGTAGTAGTCACCGTACCAGTAGCCATCCGCATCCTTGGCGGTATCCGGGATACTCTTCCAGGTCGACACCTTGTACGGCTGGATCAGGCCGTCGGCCTTGGCTTGCGGGCCAAAGGACAGGCCGACGTCGATCACGTCCGGCGCTTGCGGGCCCTTGTTGCCCTTGTTGGCCTTGATGGCTTCGACTTCGTCGCCGGAACCAGCATCCGGGTTGAGCTCGTTGATCTTGATGCCGTACTTCGCCTTGAAACCGGCGATGACGTCGCCGTAGCCACACCAGTCGTGCGGCAGTGCGATCGTCGTGAGTTCCCCTTCCTTCTTCGCGGCAGCGACAAGCTGATCCATCGGGCCGGCCGATGCCGCCCCCATGCTTCCCATTACTGCGGCGGCCAACGTCGACACCGAAAACAAGCTCAGCCAGCTACGACTCATAGTGCTCTCCCTTGCTGCGTCACGAATTACGTTGATAAGAAACACCCAAACGGCAATCACTGCTTCTTCCGGTCAAAACCGTGTCGACCCTTGCGCAGCCCGTCATCACGTGTCGGTCAGTCTGCATGTCCGGCGAGGGACCGGGTCGACGACGGGGCGTTGCGATGGCCCCGTCCAATGAATTGGCACTACAGGTGAAACACGTGAATCGTTGATCTTATTGTTCGAAGATGAAAGTTTGATGGCACCCCACTCTACGGGCAGTTCGGCCCGGGATCGTCACCCGCAATCAACTCAGCGTAGCATCGAGTTGTCATCTGCGCGTAATGTAACGTGTCCAAGAGCGATCCATCGACCCCATCTGCGTGCGCTGCCGCATTGCGGAGGAGGCGTTTTCACTTCATCAACTCATGTACGTTTTACAACCTGACCTTTTGGACATGATTCCAAAAACCGACCAGAGCCATCCCGATTCCGACATCACGCATTTGCAAGATCGGATTTATGGTGAGATTTCGAACATTTAATGCTCATTTTGAAACGAGATTGGTTGCAATGCGCGCATGTTGCGGCGCAGAAAGAACACATCGAGGAAGGGTTGCGAAAACGAAAAAGGCCGGGAGAACCCCGGCCTTTTTGTTGGGCGATGCCAGCCCCGGCTACAGCTCGACCTGAGTCCCCAGTTCCACCACCCGGTTGGTCGGGATCTTGAAGAAGTCGGTCGCCTTGGTGGCGTTCTTGGACATCCAGGTGAACAGTTGCTCGCGCCAGATCGCCATGCCCGGTGCCTTGGTGGCAATCAGGGTTTCCCGGGTGAGGAAGAAGGAGGTTTCCATCATCTCGAACGGCAGGTTGTACTGCTTTTCGCAGAGGTCGAGGATTTCGTGGATGTCGGCTTCTTCTTTGAAGCCGTACAAGGCCTCCACCCGCCAGAACCCGTAGCCGAGGTCGTCCACCCGCAGGCGGTCGATATCCGGCACGTAGGGGATGTCCTCGACGGTGATGGTCAGCAGCACGTTACGTTCATGCAGCACCTTGTTGTGCTTGAGGTTATGCAGCAGCGCGTGCGGCACGCCGGTCTTGCCGCCGGTCATGAAGACGGCCGTTCCGTCGACCTTGTGCGGTGGATTGGGGCCGACGCTCTGGATGAACAGATCGAGCGGCATTGCATCGCGCGACAGGCGTTCGAACAGGATTTCGCGGCCGCGCTTCCAGGTGGTCAGCAAGGTGAAGGTGGCGGCGCCAATAGCGAGCGGGAACCAGCCGCCCTCCGGGATCTTCACCGCGTTGGCGGAGAAGAAGGAGACGTCAACCACCAGCAGGCAGAGGATGCCGGCCGAGGTGAGGCCGATATGCCACTTCCAGATACGGCGCATCACGATGAAGGTCAGGATGGTGGCCATCACCATCTCCGACGTTACGGCGATGCCGTAGGCGGCAGCCAGATTGCTGGAGGAGCGGAAGGCCAGGACCAGCAGCAGCACGATGACTAGCAGGAACCAGTTGATGAAGGGAATGTAGATCTGGCCGATTTCCTTCTCGGACGTATGATCGATGTCGAGCCGCGGGCAGTAGCCGAGCTGCACCGCCTGGCGCGCCACCGAGAAGGCGCCGGAGATCACCGCCTGCGAGGCGATCACGGTGGCGAAGGTCGCCAGGATCACCATCACGAAGCGGAAGCTTTCCGGCACCAGCAGGAAGAACGGGTTCTGCGCGGCGGCCGGATCCGCGATGAGCAGCGCGCCCTGGCCGAAATAGTTGAGGACTAGCGCCGGCATCACGAAGGAGAACCAAGCCGTCCGGATCGGGAAACTGCCGAAGTGACCCATGTCCGCATACAACGCCTCGGCCCCGGTGATGGCGAGCACGACCGAACCCAGTACGAAGAAAGCCAACACCTTGTGCTGGATGACGAAGGACAAGCCGTACCAAGGATTGAGCGCCTTCAGCACCTGCGGGTGATTGGCGATTTCTGCAACGCCAAGCACCGCGAGCGATCCGAACCACAACAGCATCACCGGGCCGAACAACCGTCCCACGCGCGCCGTGCCATGCCGCTGGATGCCGAACAGGAACACCAGCACAACGATGGCGATCGGCAGCACGTAGTGCTCGAAGGCCGGGTTGATGACCTTGAGACCTTCCACCGCCGACAGCACCGACACGGCCGGCGTGATCATGCCGTCGCCGAAGAACATCGATGCGCCAAAGATGCCCAGCGCCATGACCAACGTCCGGCTGCGTTCGCGCCGGGTGCCGCGCAGGGCCAGCGCCATCAGCGCCAGAATGCCGCCTTCGCCGTTGTTGTCAGCCCGCATGATGAAGACGACGTATTTGATCGAGACGACGATCATCAACGCCCAGAAGATCAGCGACAGCACGCCGTAGACGCTGTCCGGCGTGAACGGGATGGCGTGCGATCCGCCGAAGCATTCCTTCAGGGTGTAGAGGGGGCTGGTACCGATATCGCCGTAGACCACGCCGATGGCACCCAGAATCAGGGCAGCGGTACTGTCCTTGCGCATCCCAGGCTGGGAGGAACTCATTGGATGGACTGCCGATGTAAGAAGTGTGGGGCGAATGCTAGCAGTTTGCAGTGCAGCAAAAAACCCCTGCCGGTCTGTGCCGCAGGATGCTGCATGGGCCACGCTCGGGAAGCGCGGCGCCGGGCAAGGCGCGGATGGCGATAAGAACGATTTCCTTACCGCGGATATGGGCCGAAGCCAGCGCATGTTCACCCCATCGCCAGATCGGGACGGCTAGCCAAATCGGGGCGCTTGGGCCACATTACGGGCAGATTCCGCAAACCTGACGCCGCTTGATGCTCACTCCCCTTCGCTCGTTCCTGCTCTGGTTCGTGCTGTGCCTGTCTGGCGCGACCTGGCTGACCGTTGATGCGCTTCGCCAGATCCGGGAAGAGTTCGACGTGCAGGGCCGCATTGCGCATCGCCTGATGAGCCAGCGCGCGGCGCAACATGAAGCGCTGCTGGCGGCTCTGTCGCTGCTGCCACTCGATACGGCACGCTCCCCTGCCCTGCTCGCCCGCTTGCGCCCGTCCTATCCGCAGATCGTCGCCTTGCAGCCGGTGGAGAACACGGCGCCATGGCAGACCCCGCTGACGGCCTCGCACCAACTGCAGCGCGCGGTCTGGGTTGCGGACGATGCCACGCACTTCTGGCTGGTGCGCGCTACGCCGACCGCAACAGCGGGCGTCGCACTGCGTGTCGATCTGGCGCGCATGCTGCCCACCAACGAGCGGCCCGGTCCCGGCGCTAATTTGCAGCTCACCCTGCCGGATGGTCATGTGGAATGGCTCGGCCGAGCCCCCGCCCATCAAGTGAGTACACCGATCCGGCTCTGGTTCGACAAGGTGCTGGGCAGTGACAGCCAGGCGTTCCGCTTTCAAGGCGAGCGGCAGGTGCTGCTTGGGGAGCTGCCTTGGCTTGCGCTGTTGTTGTGGGGCGCGATCAGTGCAGCCGCCGTTGCCGGCTTGCGTCTTGTCCTCCAGCAGCGGCTGGCGCGCCGTCGGGCCGAGCACCTGCTGCGGCTCGGGCAGGCATCGCGGCTGAATACGCTGGGTGAAATGGCAGCGGGTTTGGCGCATGAGCTGAATCAACCGCTGACTGCCATCCTCAGCCATGCGCAAGGCGTGCGACGATTAGCCGAGGACGAGGCGACGCCGCGTGAACGGCTGTCGTCCGCGCTCGATCAGATCATCGCCCAGGCCCGCCGGGCCGGCGACATCGTTCAGCGGCTGCGTGGCTATATCGGCGCGGCGTCGCAACCGTCCGAACCGGTCGACGTTATGGCCGCCCTGAAGGAAACCCTGTTCCTGCTGGAACCGATGCTCAAAGAGCGCGGCATTACGGTGCAGATGGATAGCGCCGCCGCGCACCAGCCTGTGCTTGCCGACCCGGTCGCAGTGCAACAAATCCTGCACAACCTGCTGTCGAACGCGGCGGACGCGCTGATGGAGGTTCCGCCGGAGCGGCGCCGGATCACCGTGACCTTCGAGCTGGACCAAAGCCACCTTCGGTTGCGCATCCAGGACGAGGGGCCGGGACTCCCCTCGGACCCGCAACAGCTGTTCGAACCCTTCTACAGCACCAAGCAAGGCGGAATGGGATTAGGGCTGCCGCTCAGCGAATCTCTCGCCATTGCCCAAGGAGGCTCGCTTTCCGCCATACCAGCAAATAGTGGTGCCCTATTTGAATTGACCCTACCCCGGGCCGGCAACAGGAACCGGACATGACCCCCAGCGCAGAACAGAACGCTTCACCCTGCGTCTACCTGGTTGATGACGACGACGCAGTGCGGGCAGGCATCGGCCTACTACTGGAATCCGTCGGATTGGTCGTCAGGGACTATCCCAATCCGGCAGCCTTCCTGCAGGCCTTCGATCCCAATCTGATCGGCTGCGTGTTGTTGGACCTGCGCATGCCGGTGATGAGCGGCCAGGAGCTGCTGGAGCGGATGAAGACAGATGGCGTCGACCTGCCCGTCATCCTGATGACCGGTCACGGCGACGTACACAACTGCCGGCGAGCGTTCCGGGCCGGCGCGGTGGAGTTTCTGCTCAAGCCGGTGGACGAACAGGTACTGCTGGACAGCGTGCAACAGGCCTTGCGCGCCCACATCCACAGCCGGCAACGGAGCGCCGCGTCGGAAGCCGGCCGCCGACAGCTGGCCACGCTGTCGCCGCGGGAGCGGGAAGTGCTCGACCTGGTGGTGGACGGGCTGTCGAACAAGCAGATCGGGCAGCGACTGGGCGTGTCCTACCGGACGGTGGAAGTGCATCGCGGCCACGTGTTCGACAAGCTCGGCGTGGGTTCTCTAGCCGAGCTGATCCGCCTCTACCTGGCCTGCCTCCCGGCACAGGACGGCATTCCGCCTCGCTCCTGAACCGCCACTACGGGGTACCCCTTATATCGGATCGCGCTCGACCGAATATCGGCAACGCCGGCTGCGCCCTATTCTGGGCACACCTCGCCTGCTGACGGCGATTGACCTTCCGGAGCCCCCTGATGAAAAAGCTGATCGTTGTCGCCCTGTTTGCCTCGTCCGCCGCCTATGCCGCCGACGTGAATACCGAACGCAATGTGGGCCTGTCCCTGGCCCAGGCGCTGGCCAGCGCCACCGTCGAAGCCTGCACCGCCAAGGGCTACGCCGTGTCCGCCACCGTGGTCGACCGCACCGGCCTGCAGAAGGTAACCCTGCGTGCCGACAACGCCGGCCCGCACACCCTGGACTCCGCCTACCGCAAGGCTTACACCTCCGCCTCCACCAAGACCCCAAGCGGCGTGCTGCAGGAAAACGCGATGAAGAACCCGGCGGCCGCAAACGTGAAGGACATCGACAAGCTGCTGTTCCTGGCCGGCGGTCTGCCGATCAAGATCGGCAACGAAACCATCGGCGCGATCGGCGTGGGTGGCGCGCCTGGCGGCAATCTGGACGAGCAGTGCGCAGCGACTGCCCTGGAGCAACTGAAGGACCGCCTGAAATAATCTCAGCAATATCAGCTGCACCCCACCACGCCCGGCTCATCCTCGCGGATGATGTCGGGCGTGCAGTTCTTTGAGCCTGGCCTTGGCAACGTGGGTATAGATCTGGGTCGTCGAGATATCGGCATGCCCGAGCAGCAGCTGAACCACCCGCAGGTCCGCCCCGTGGTTCAGCAGGTGGGTGGCGAATGCATGCCGCAGCGTATGCGGCGACACAGACTTGCGGCTGCCCGGTGGCAGAATGCCGCTCTTGAGCAGATAGCGCTTGATCAGCAGCCAGAACATCTGGCGCGTCATGCGCGCGGCCCGATCGGTGATGAACAGGTCTTCGCTGGTTCGGCCAGCCAGCAGCACCGGCTTGGCTTCCCGCAGGTAGCGGGTCACCCAGTCCAGCGCAGTCTCCCCCAGCGGTACCAGCCGCTCCTTGCTGCCCTTGCCGATCACCAGCACGAAGCCCTGCTGCAGGTCGATCTGGTTATGGGTCAAGCCCACCAGCTCAGACACGCGCAGCCCGGTGGCGTACAGCACCTCCAGCATCGCCTTGTCGCGCAGACCAAGCGGGTTATCCACCTCCGGCGCGGCCAGTAGCGCGTCCACGTCGGTCTCGGACAGCGTCGTCGGCAACGGCCGGCGCGGCGACTTCATCTCCAGCGATGCCGCCGGATTGTCCTGCCTGACCGATTCGCGCAGCAGATAACCATAGAAGCGCAGGATGGCACTCAGTGCCCGACGCACGCTGCTCGGCCGGATGCCGGCCGCGAGCCGGAACGCCAGGTAGGCGGATAGATCGGCATGCGTCGCCTTGACCAGCCCGCCACCTTGCTCCACCGCCCAGCGGGCCAGGCCGGTCAGATCGCGGCGATAAGCCGCCAGGGAATTCGCAGCAAGATTGTCTTCCAGGAACAGGGCATCCAGGAACAAGTCCAGCCAGCGCTGATCAAGCTCGGACAAGCCGGCGGAATTCGCGGTGTCCACCGTCACGCCACACCATCCTCGTGCGCCAGCAGCCAGCGCTTGATGCCCAACGCCCACTCGCCCTGGCTTTGCATGAAGCCATCGCCGCCCTGCCGCCCGATGATGCGATGACAGGGCACAATCAGCGGAACCGGATTGCGCCCGCAGGCACCACCAACGGCGCGGGGGTTGGAGCCGAGGACAGCGGCAGCCTCCCCGTAGGTCACCGGTCTTCCGGCCGGCAAGGTGCACATGAACGTCCACACCCGTCGCTGGAAATCAGAACCGCTCAGCTCGAGTGGCAGATCGAAGACGAAGCGTCCGTCCTCCAGCCAGGCATTCACCTGCGCAATCGCGCTAGCGGCTAACGGGTCGACCGGATCGATCAGCGGCCCTTGCGGCGCGAGAAAGCGAGCCTCCACGATCGCACCGTCACGAACCGCGATGCCAAAGCGGCAAACGGGCAGCGCCATGATGGCGTCGAAGGCCAGGTCGGACGCATCGCCCGTCGCATTCGAAATCGAAGTGTCCATGCTGATCATGTCCGGATTGTATTCCGGACATGCCACCGGTTCACGCAACCATACATTCAGGCTAGGTCAGGGACGAGCCGGCTTCTTCGTCGCCTTGCCTGTGCTTGCCGGTTTCACAGCCGGAGCGGGCGCCGCAGTCAACCACACCGCCCAGCGGACCGCTTCGTCCGTCCTGCCCAACGCAAGCAGCGCGGTATGCGCCAGCCATCCAGCCTGCTGTCGTAGTGCGGGATCGCTCAAGGCCGCCGCCGCGGCATCTCCCGCCGTCCGGTTCCAGTCGCCCAGCACCGCGGACAACCGGGCACGTTGCAACCAGCCAGCTGCAGCCGGCGAAGGCCCTGCTGCTGCCATCAGCGAAGGCCATGCCTGTTTCAGGCTCTCTGGCGATGCTTCGTACCATGCCTGAGCCGCCTCCAGCCAAGCCGCCGAACCGCCGTTGGTCGCTCCCGATTTCGCAAGCTGAAGAATACGGTTCGTCGCCTCGTCCTTCGCCCCTGATCGCGCCAGATCTCGGATACGGCTCACAGAAGTGACCGCCGCATCCATGTTTTCCTCCGGCACCGTCTGCCACAGCCTGACTGCCATCAACGCGTCCACGTCGCCCACGGCAGCTGCGATGGCGCGCCGTTGGGCCGGCTCCAGCTCGATCAGGACACCACTCTCCCGCCATCCGGGCGCCGTGGCGATCCGCCAGGCCGTCAACGGCGAGAGTCGCGACAGCAGCTCCTTCGCCGCATCCCGCCGACGCGCCGGCTCTGCCGCCTGATCTGACAGGAAGGCCAGCATCGCACCGGCCTGCCAGGCCGATTCAGCCGGTAGCGCATGCAGCCGCACCCACCAGGCATCATCGTCGCCCGTCAGCAATTGCATCTGGTTGCCCATCCGCTCGCCCTGCCGCGCCCAAGCCTGCCATACCTTCATGGGATCGATCCCGGCCGCCAGCACCGGGCGAGCCAACAAGCGGTCCCCGGCCCGCCAGATCAACGGACCATGGTTGAGCTTCACCGCCACGCTGAACCGCATGGCGGCAATTGCATCGTCCGCCGGTTCCGTCCGGTCGATGGCCTGGATCAAACGGGCGATCAGCACCGCGTCCGGTACGTCGTGGTGCTGCCAGTGCGCCATCGCAGCCAACTCGCCGTCCGCCGGCAGCGCAGATGCCCAGCGCACCGCCGCGTCCGGCTGCTCCAGTTGCAAGGCAACCTCGGTCAACTGCGTCGCCAGCATAGGATCGACTGGCGCTTTCAGCAGGCGAGCTGCTTCGCGCAGCGCATCATCCGCCTGGCCGTCCCGCAACAATGTGCCCACCCAGATCGTGTCCGCCTGACGGCGCAGCCCGTCCGGCAGGGTCGCATTTGCCAGCGGCGCCAACGCCGACCGGGCCGCGTCGGTATTGCCCTGGTTCAGTTGCCACTTCGCATAGCGTACGACCACTTCGGGCGGGTCCGTCGGTGTGGGGGTCGGCAGACTCTCACCAGACAACTCGCCACCCCGGGCTTGCACCGCAGCGGCACGCAGCTCCTGCCAATCCGCCCAGGCCGGATTGGACGCATCCGTGGGAGACAGTCGATCTGCCGCTCCGATCACCAAAGTCGGCACACCGCGCGTCAACACGTCCTTCAGCGGCGCAATCTCCGCAGCCTTGCTTGCCTGCGCCAGCCCGCAACCCAATACCAGCAGCGCCATCCCGACCACTACCTCGACCGATTTCACGCACATACCCCCGACAGCCCAGCCTGCCTCGGCAGCACCGGTATCAAGATTGAGACGACACCGTAAACGAAGAACGGGAAAAACCGTAGACATCCACATGGAGCTCCATGGACCTCCATCTGGCAGACAAAATCAATAGACGAAAAAAAACGCGGGACCAGCCCGCGTTTTTCCTTGCGCGTCGGATTACTCCGCAGCAGCGGCCTTCTTGGCCGGCAGCTTTTCCTTGATGCGCGCGGACTTGCCCGAACGCTCACGCAGGTAGTACAGCTTGGCGCGACGCACATCACCACGGCGCTTCACCTCGATGGTGGCGACCAGCGGGGAGTAGGTCTGGAAGGTACGCTCCACGCCTTCGCCCGAAGAGATCTTGCGAACGATGAAAGAGCTGTTCAGACCACGGTTGCGCTTGGCGATCACCACGCCTTCGAAGGCCTGCAGACGCTCGCGGTTGCCTTCCTTCACCTTCACCTGCACGATCACGGTGTCACCGGGAGCGAAAGCAGGGATGGTCTTGCCCAGGCGGGCGATTTCTTCTTGCTCGAGTTGCTGGATCAGGTTCATTGTTCACCTTTCCTGGAACCTTGTTCCTGCGGCGGAATATCCGAAGCGGGTTGGCTCATTTGCCGCTCCGCTTGCTGCGCTTCCTCTTGAAACGCAGCCAGCAGCCGAGATTCCTCTTTCAACATGCGGCGCCCGGCAAGCAACTCCGGCCTTCTCAGCCAGGTGCGCCCGAGCGCCTGTTTCAACCGCCAGCGGTTGATCTCTTTGTGGTTGCCGGACAACAACACATCCGGCACCCGCAGTCCTTCGAATTCTTCCGGCCTCGTATAGTGCGGGCAGTCCAGCAAGCCCGTCACGAACGAGTCCTCCACCGCCGAATCCGCGTCGCCCAGCACGCCGGGCAGATGACGGATCAGCGCGTCCATCAGCACCATCGCCGGCAGCTCGCCACCCGACAGTACGTAGTCGCCGATTGAGATTTCCTCATCGACCTCGCGTTCGATCACGCGCTCGTCGATGCCCTCGTAGCGGCCACACAACAGCACCAGACCAGGTCGGGCGAGCAGCTCAACCACCTTCGCGTGGTCCAGCGTCTTGCCCTGCGGCGACAGGTACACCGTCCACGGCGCCTCGATGCCCGCTTCGCGCTGCGACGCCTTGGCAGCCCGCATCGTGTCGGTCAACGGGCCCGGCAACATCACCATCCCGGGGCCGCCCCCGTAGGGCCGGTCATCGACGGTGCGATGGTTGTTGCTCACCTGGTCCCGCGGGTTCCAGCACTGCAAACTGCAGCGGCCGGTCTTGAAGCCGCGGCTGGAGATGCCGAACGCAGTCAGTGCCGCGAACATCTCCGGAAATAGCGTGACGACGTCGAAACGCACGTCTTAGTAGTCCAATCCCCAATCGACCGTGATCACACGGGTCGGGAGATCGACATTCAGCACCACCGCCTTGACGAAGGGAATCAGCCGCGACTTGTCGGCCCCCTTCACCACCAGGATGTCGTTAGCGCCGGTTTCCAACAGTTGTTCGATCACGCCGAAGGCATCGCCCGCCGTATTGACCACCGACATGCCGATCAGGTCGTTCCAGTAGAACTCGTCCTCATCGGGCTCCGGCAGCTCGCTGCGGGAGACGGCCACCAGCCGGTTGCGCATCAGCGCGGCTTGCTCGCGGTCGTCGACGTCGGCGAACTTGACGATCATGCCCTTGCCGTGAAGCTGGGCTTCCTCGACTTCGGTATCGCGCCAACGCCCTTCCTGCCCGACCCACCAGTTGTCGAAGTCGAACAGGCTGTCCGGATACTCAGTATCCGCATAGACATGGACCCAACCGCGCACCCCAAAAGGCGCGCCGACCTTGGCCATCACCACCAGATCCTTTGGCGGATCGGCGGGAGCCAGGTCGGCGGCGGAGGTGTTGCGGCCAGGCGCGCTGGTCGTGGGACGACGCGCCACAGCAGTCTAACCTTGCTTACTGGGCTTGCTTGACCAGGCGGGCAACGGTGTCGGACACCTGGGCGCCCACGCCCTTCCAGTATTCGATGCGGTCCATCGCCAAACGCAGGCCTTCGCTGCCTTCCGGAGCGACCGGGTTGTAGAAGCCGACGCGCTCAATGAAGCGGCCATCGCGACGATTGCGGGAGTCCGTCACCACCACGTTGTAGAACGGACGGTTCTTCGCACCGCCACGAGCCAAACGAATCACGACCATAGTTCGTTCCTGCCGAAAAAGTTATGTTGCGTCAAAAGACCGAAGATTGTAAGCGGATATTCCTTGCTTGACAAGTCAACTTGCAGAAGCCCGAGGAATCTCTCCAACTTAACGCATGCCGGGGAACATTCCCTTCATGCCCCGCATCATCTTTCCGATGCCACCCTTGGAGAACTGCTTCATCATCTTCTGGGTCTGCTCGAACTGGTTGAGCAGGCGATTGACCTCTTGCACCGTCACCCCTGCCCCCGCCGCGATGCGGCGCTTGCGGGACGCCTTGATCAGCTCCGGCTTGGCGCGCTCCAGGGCAGTCATCGAGTTGATGATGCCCTCGATACGGTTGATCGCCTTGTCGCCATCCACCTGCTGCAGCGCGGCCGGATTGAGTCCGCCGGTCAATTGCGCCGGCAGCTTGTCCATCAGGCCGGCCATGCCGCCCATCTTGCGCATCTGGGTGATCTGCGCCTTGAAGTCCTCCAGGTCGAAGCCCTTGCCGGACTTCAGCTTCTGCAGTGTCTTCTTGGCCTCTTCCTGATCGACCGCCTTCTGCGCCTCTTCGATCAGGCTGAGCACGTCGCCCATGCCGAGCACGCGGGAAGCCATCCGCTCCGGATGGAAGGGCTCCAGACCGCCGATCTTCTCGGCCACACCAATGAACTTGATCGGCTTGCCGGTGACGTGCCGCACGGACAACGCCGCACCACCGCGCGCATCGCCGTCCAGCTTGGTCAGCACCACACCGGTCAGCGGCAGCGCTTCACTGAAGGCCCGGGCGGTGTTGACCGCGTCCTGGCCCTGCATCGCATCGACCACGAACAGGGTTTCGACCGGTTTCAAGGCAGCATGCAGCGCCTTGATCTCGTTCATCATCGCCTCGTCGATCGCCAGGCGTCCGGCGGTATCGACCAGCACCACGTCGAAGAAATGGCGGCGCGCATGATCGATGGCCGCATTGGCGATGGCCACCGGCTCGTCGCGGTCGGTAGAAGGGAACCACTCCACCTCGACCTGTTCGGCCAGCAGGCGCAGCTGCTCGATGGCGGCCGGACGATACACGTCACAGCTGACCACCAGCATCTTCTTGCGGTGCTTTTCCTTGATGTACTTGGCAAGCTTGCCGACGGTAGTGGTTTTGCCCGCCCCCTGCAGGCCGGCCATCAGGACGATGGCGGGCGGCGCGGTGGCGAAGTCGAGATCGACATTGGCCTCGCCCATCAGCGAGGTCAGTTCGTCATGCACCACCTTGATGACTGCTTGCCCCGGCGACAGGCTCTGCAGCACGTCCTGTCCCATCGCACGGGCTTTGACGTGCTGGATGAATTCCTTGACGACCGGCAGCGCAACGTCGGCTTCCAGCAAGGCCATGCGGACTTCGCGCATCGCGTCGCTGATATTGGCTTCGGTGAGCCGCGCTTCGCCGCGCAGCGTCTTCATGACCGAAGACAGGCGTTGTGTCAGGTTGTCCAGCATGCTTGATGACCTTGATGACCTTCCCGCCATGGGGAAGATGTTAGACTTGCACGTCGCTCACGTCATACGACGAAGAACGCGCATTGTACCTCGACCGGCGCAGCAAGCGCGCTGCCATCGACAGGGGTGGCAGATAACCGGACACCTGCCTGAATTCCGCAGGCCAGGCCTTCCGGCCTTTTGTACAACACGGATACAGATTAACCGTCGACAGAATCGAGCATGCTGATCTTGCCCCTTGTTGCCGCCTACCTGACGCTGGCATGGCATTTCTACCGGTCCCGCTGGCAGGGCGGCACCGGCTTGCTGCCAGCGCGCATGGAACCGTGGCTGCTAGGGCCGGTCGCCCTGTTGCATGGCTTGTGGGTGATCCAGGCCATCCTTACCCCAGCCGGGATGGACCTCGGCATCGGCAAGGCCGTCTCCATGCTGGCAGCGCTGACCGTGCTCAGTGCCTTCATTGGCGGCATCGCCAACGGCATGGCCGGCATCTATCCGGTCGTACTGCCGCTTGCCGCGCTCTCGCTGATCATCCAGTGGGCGTTACCGGAACAACATGTGGTGGTCTACAACCTGCCCTGGTTCCGGGCGCACATGCTGGTCGCACTCGCCTCCTATTCGATGCTGTCGATTGCCACCTTGCTGGCACTGTTCATGACCGTGGTGGAATCCAATCTCCATCACCTGAAATCCGGACGCGTGGTGCGCCACCTGCCGCCGCTGTTGTCGCTCGAACGGATGCTGTTCCGCGTGATGTTAGCCGGATTCCTACTGCTGACGGCCGCCCTCATCTCCGGCAGCATGTTCTCCCACATCCTGACCGGCCATTGGTTCGAGATGAACCATAAGAATGTGTTTTCGGTCATTTCGTGGCTGGTGTTCGGCGGTCTGCTGGCGGGCCACTTCGCCTTCGGCTGGCGTGGCCGGGTCGCGTTGCGGCTGACCCTGGTCGGGGCTGTGATGCTGCTACTCGCCTATCTGGGCAGCAAATTCGTACTGGAAGTGCTGTTGCACCGGCCGTAACCCTTGACCGGCCTGCCCGCTCACCGATAATGCGGCTTGAGCCGTCACCGAACCCACTGTCTTGGATCAATTTCCGCTTTCCACCCTCATTCTGGCGTTGATCGCGCTGCTGGTTGGCATCGCGTTCTTCTCGTTAGCCGAAATCGGCATGATGGCAGTCAATCGCATCCGGCTGAAAACGGCTGCCCAACAGGGCAATCGCGGCGCCAAGCTGGCGTTGAAGCTGCTGGCCCGCACCGACCAGTTGCTGGGCGTCATCCTGCTGGGGAACACCCTGCTACAAACAGCGGCGGCCACGCTGTCCACCCTGATCGCGCAACGGATCTTCGGCGTCGGCAACGACACCGCCATCGGCCTCTCCACCGCGCTAGTCGCGGGGGCGATCATCGTCTTCAGCGAAGCCACCCCCAAAGTGGTGGCCGCCGCTTATCCGCAAACCATCGCACAATGGGCGAGCTTCGCTCTCTCCCCGTTACTCAAGCTGTGCTACCCGGCGGTATGGGGCATCAACCTGCTGGTGAACGGCTTGATGCGACTGCTGCGCCTGGATCTGCGCGACGGCGCCCACCAGACGGTGGTGGATCCGGAAGAGCTGCGCACCATGGTGCTTGAATCCGGCCATCTGATCGAAAAGAAGCACCGCAGCATCCTGCTTAATCTGTTCGAGCTAGAAAACATCACCGTCGACGACGTCATGACGCCTCGTCACCAGATCGAATCCATCGACCTGGACTGTCCGCCCGATGTATTGCGCGAACACCTGACCACCGCACACCACACCCGCCTGCCGGTCTACGACGGGACGCCGGACAACGTGATCGGCGTGATCCACGCCCGCAAGGTGCTGCACTTGTCGCAAGAAGAGTTGACTTCGGAGCGCCTGAAAGAGATTGCACGGGAGCCCTACTTCATCCCGTCGGGCACACCACTGTTCACACAGCTGTCGAACTTCCAGTCCAACCGCCGCCGGCTGGGGCTGGTTGTGGACGAATATGGCGAGATCCAGGGCCTGATCACCATCGAGGACATCCTGGAAGAGATCATCGGTGAATTCACCACCCACGCCCCAGGGCAAGGCGGGCAACCCCAGCGCCAGGTGGACGGCAGCTGGCTGGTGGAAGGCGGTGCCATCCTGCGTGAACTCAACCGCAGGCTGGGGCTGACCCTCCCCCTGGATGGTCCCAAAACGCTGAACGGACTGGTACTCGAACATTTTGAAGGCTTGCCCGAACCCGGCACTTGCCTGAAGATTGCCGGCTATCCGGTCGAGGTGCTCAGCACCCAGGAACGTGCCGTCAAGGTGGTGCGCCTGCGGGATCGTGTCTGAACGGCTATTTTGATGGAAGCAATTCGCTACCGCGCTTCCTTTGCAATTCGCGGCTGTACGATAAAAGAATAAGCATGCTCATCAAATACGAACCGGCTTTTCTGGCAGAATAAGCCGGATCAACGAGTTTATGCTGCCGCCACCGGAAAACCGGGGGCGATGTAGACGAGGTGAAAGTGGCATCCAATCCGACAGCACTGACCGGACTCGCACGCGCCCTCATCCAGCACGGCATGCTGCTGGAAGAGGACGCCCAAAGCATTCGCGATCTGGCCCAGCGCGACAAGACCGCCTTCACGCAGCAACTCATCAGCAGCAAGAAGACTACACCGCGCGATCTGGCTGATTTCGCGGCACGGACCTTCGGCTTTCCGCTGCTCGACCTCGCGACCTACAACCCGGATTATCTTGCCAAGAATGTGCTCGATCAGAAGCTGATGACCGGGCACCGGGTATTGCCGCTGTTCAAGCGCGGCAACACGGTTTTCTTGGGCATGTCGGACCCGACCAACCTCGACGCGCTCGACGAGATCAAGTTCAAGCTTGGTGTAACCGTCGAACCGGTGGTGGTGGAAGACGACAAGCTGGGCAAGCTGATCGAAGCCCAGGTCGAAGCCAGCGGCGCGAATTTCAAAAACCTGGAAATCGACGACGCCGAGCTCCAGTTCGACCAGGAAGGCAGCCAGGCAGAAGAACCCGAAGCCGGCATCGACATCGACGACGCGCCGGTGGTCCGCTACATCCAGAAGATCCTGCTGGACGCGATTAACTATGGTGCGTCCGACATTCACTTCGAGCCATTCGAGAAGTTCTATCGCATCCGCTACCGGATGGACGGCATCCTGCAAGAGATTGCTCAGCCGCCGCTTGCAATCAAGGACAAGATCTCTTCGCGGATCAAGGTGATCTCGAAGCTGAACATCGCCGAAAAGCGTGTCCCGCAAGACGGCCGGATGAAGCTTGTACTGTCCAAAACGCGGTCGATCGACTTCCGGGTTTCCACCCTGCCTACCATCCACGGCGAAAAGATCGTGATGCGTATCCTGGATCCGTCCAGCGCTACGCTGGGCATCGATGCCCTGGGGTATGAGCCCGAGCAGAAAGCCGTGCTGCTCGATGCGATCAAGCGCCCATATGGCATGGTGCTGGTGACCGGCCCCACCGGCTCGGGCAAGACGGTGTCGTTGTACACCTTCATCAACATGCTCAACGAGCCCGGAATCAATATCGCCACCGCGGAAGATCCAGCGGAAATCAACTTGGCGGGGATCAATCAGGTCAACGTCAACGAGGCCCAGGGCCTCACCTTCGCGGTCGCACTAAAGGCCTTCCTGCGGCAGGATCCGGACATCATCATGGTGGGCGAAATCCGCGACCTGGAAACCGCAGACATCTCGATCAAGGCGGCGCAGACCGGCCACATGGTGTTCTCGACCCTGCACACCAACGACGCCCCAACCACGCTGACCCGTCTGATGAACATGGGCGTGGCGCCGTTCAACATCGCCAGCTCCGTGATCATGATCACCGCGCAACGTCTGGCACGACGGTTGTGCGCACAGTGCAAGAAGCCGACCGAGATCCCACGCGAAGCGTTGCTCCAGGCCGGTTTCAAGGAAGAAGACCTAGACGGCAGCTGGTCGCCCTATACGCACATCGGCTGCGATCACTGCAAGGGAAGCGGCTATAAAGGACGTGTGGGTATCTACCAGGTCATGCCGATCACCGATGAAATGCAACGCATCATCATGACCAATGGCAATGCGATCGATATTGCGGACCAAGCGAGACGCGAAGGCGTCCGCGACCTGCGTCAGTCCGGACTGCTGAAGGTAAGGCAAGGCCTCACCTCGCTGGACGAAATCCTATCGGTAACCAACGAATAAGCAAAAAAGGACTTCATCATGGCCGTTGCGACCCGTACCGCACCCGCCAAGGGCGGCGCGTCGAAGGAAGTGGTGTTCAGCTGGGAAGCCCGCGACAAGACCGGGCGCGCCGTTCGTGGGGAAACCAAGGCAGCCACGAAAGATGTGGTGCAGGCGCAATTGCGGCGGCAGGGGTATCAGCAGGTCAAGATAAAGAAGGTAGGGGCAGGACGCGGAAAGAAGATCACAGAAAAGGATATTGCGCTGTTCACCCGGCAACTTGCCACCATGATGAAATCCGGTGTCCCATTGCTACAGGCTTTCGACATTGTAGGCCGGGGACATTCAAACCCGTCGGTATCAAAGCTGCTTTTCGACGTCAAGGCAGACGTCGAAACGGGCAGCTCCATGTCGCAGGCATTCCGAAAATACCCGTTATATTTTGACGCACTCTTTTGCAACCTTGTTGAAGCGGGTGAACAGGCCGGCATATTGGACACCCTGCTAGATCGCCTTGCCACCTATAAGGAGAAAATTCTAGCCATTAAAGGGAAAATCAAATCCGCGATGATTTACCCTGCAACCATTATAATCGCTGCATTCGTCATCACTGCAGTAATCATGATTTTCGTAATCCCTACATTTAAGGATTTATTTTCAGGATTTGGTGCAGACCTTCCTGCCCCTACACTGATTGTTATGGCTCTATCTGATATCTTCGTTAAGTGGTGGTGGCTAATTTTCGGAGTAGTTGGAGGAAGTATATATGGATTCCTCCAAGCACTTCGTCGATCAGTCAAACTGCAAGATACTGTAGATCACATCACATTGCAGTTACCCATATTCGGAGACATATTCCGCAAAGGAGCCGTCGCGCGTTGGGCTCGAACGTTGTCTACCATGTTTGCTGCTGGCGTTCCATTGGTCGAGTCGTTGGATTCTGTGGCGGGGGCTGCGGGTAACAAAGTCTACTTTGATGCAACAAAGAAGATTCAGAGCGAGGTTAGCGTTGGGACCAGCCTGACAGTTGCAATGCAAGGTGTGGAGGTGTTCCCCAACATGGTCATTCAAATGACTCAAATCGGGGAAGAGTCTGGATCCTTGGATTCCATGCTTTCGAAAGTGGCCGACTTTTACGAGGAAGAAGTAGACCGTGCCGTGGACGCCATGTCTAGCCTGATGGAACCATTGATTATGGTTGTACTCGGGACCTTAATTGGTGGCCTCGTAATCGCCATGTACCTGCCGATCTTCAAGATGGGATCCGTCGTTGGTGGTTAATTATCCTTCCTTATCTTTTTTTGAAATATGGATTCTGGCATTGACATTTGGGCTGTGCATTGGCAGCTTTCTGAACGTCGTGATACACCGCCTACCTCGGATGCTGCAGAATCAGTGGCAACAGGATCTGGCTCAGGGTTTAAACGACCTGGGCCATACTAAAGTGATTGAAGAGCCTGGTAATCACGAAATTGCATTAAAACTTTCAGAGGCTTTAGCAGCACGAGGCCCTCGCTACAATTTAATAGTCCCCCGCTCCCAGTGCCCGCACTGCGGGCATCAAATCAGTGCGCTGGAAAACATCCCCATCCTGAGCTACGTCTTCCTGCGCGGCGGCTGCAAAGCCTGCCGCGCACCCATCGGTATTCGTTACCCGTTGGTGGAACTACTAACGGGTATCCTCGCTGTCGCTTGCACATACCGCTTCGGCTTCAACTGGTTTGCGTTGGCAGCATTTGCGCTGTGCGCAGTGCTGGTTGCATTGACGTTCATTGACCTCGATACCTTTCTTCTTCCCGACAACCTGACGCTTCCTCTCCTGTGGGGCGGACTGCTGGTGAATCTGTACATTGGTCTGCCGGCGTTGAAGGAAGCCGTCATCGGAGCGGTCGCGGGCTATCTGTTGCTGTGGAGCGTCTACTGGCTGTTCAAGCTAGCGACCGGCAAGGAAGGGATGGGATACGGGGACTTCAAGCTACTGGCAGCGCTCGGGGCATGGCTGGGCTGGATGGCTTTGCCGCAGGTCTTGCTGGTGGCGTCGTTGACCGGGGTGGTGATCGGCGGGGGTAGCTTGCTGTTGTCGGGCAAGGGGCGGCAGCAACCGATTCCGTTTGGTCCCTACTTGGCGGCGAGTGGGTTGGTTACCCTGTTTGCCGGTAACCTGTTGCTGGCATGAGCGTTCGCCCCCCCCGATTCCTGGTCGGGCTCACGGGCGGCATCGGGTCCGGCAAGAGTGCGGCGGCCAGCTACCTGGGGACGCTTGGGGCGGGAGTGGTGGATACCGATGAAATATCGCACCGGTTGACGGGGCCGGACGGTGCGGCGATCCCGGCCATACAAGCCACGTTCGGGTCGCACTACATCACGGCGGATGGCCGACTGGACCGGACTCGCATGCGGACTCGGGTATTTTCGGAACCCGCGGCCCGGGAAACACTCGAAGCAATTCTTCATCCAATGATCCGCGATGTGGTTCGGCAGGAATTGGAATCCGCTGAAGCCGCCTATTCCGTATTGGTCGTTCCTCTGCTGTTTGAAACCAGGCAATACCGCGATTCGGTAAACCGAGTACTCGTCGTGGATTGTGATGAATCAATACAGCGGCAACGCGTGATGGCCCGTAGCGGGTTGAGCGATGACGAGGTCAGGCGCATCATGGCGGCCCAATGTTCGCGCGAGGCGCGGCTTCGGCAAGCGGACGACGTGGTGGACAACAGCGGTTCGATCGAGGCCTTGCACCGGCAACTTGACCGCTTGCATCAGCAATATCTGGAGCACGCTCACCTTATCTGAAGGCAGAAGTTGCTCCGTGGTGAATTCTTTCTATTGCGTAGTGCAGAATTAAACGGAGTAGTGCAAAATACGCGAAATTCTCAGCCCGCGCCGGTCGTGATCAGATACGAATTTCCGCTCAACGAACGTATCCGCAGTCTCCTTCGGCTGGAGGAGCTGTACGCTCGGTTCGACCACTTCAGCAGCAAGGCGGCTGGACTGGAGCATCACGTCGCGTTGTTCACCCTGTTCGAAATCATCGATGTCGGCTCTCGAGCGGACCTGAAGTCCGACCTGCTGCAAGAGCTGGAGCGCCAGCGCACAACGCTGGAAGCGTTGCGCAGCAATCCCCAGATTTCTGAGGAAGCACTGGACGGAATCCTCAACGAGATCGAGCAGACCAGCAACAGCCTTCTGGAAGTAACCTCCAAGTTCGGCCAGCACGTGCGGGACAATGAGTGGCTGATGGGGATCAAGCAGCGCATGAGCATCCCTGGCGGCACCTGCGAGTTCGACCTGCCCTCTTATCATTTCTGGCTGGAACACGAAGTGATGGTGCGTCAGTACGATCTCGCCCAGTGGATCAAGCCTCTGCTGCCGATCCGCGATGCGACCAATATCGTGCTGCGCCTGCTTCGCGACTCCGGCAAGACTCACCATTACCTTGCCAAAAACGGCGTCTTCCAACAGATGTCTGGCGGCAAGGTGGTGCAGATGTTGCGGGTGGATGTGCCGGACGACTTCATTGGCGTCCCGGAGTTGTCGGCCAACAAGTACGCGATCAATGTGCGCTTTACCACCCAGGGTGGCGAAGGCCGGCCGAAGACGCTGGATGCAGACGTCGCGTTCGACCTGACTTATTGCAATCTGTAAGCAGCCGCCCACGGCTGCCCTCTCTCTGCGTTCCCATGAGCACCAGCAAACCGCCCCTCAGCGTTCCGTGTCCGATTTGCGGCACTGCCGTCGAATGGATCCCCGAGAACCGCTTCAAGCCCTTCTGCAGCGAGCGCTGCAAGCTGATCGACCTGGGACAGTGGGCGACCGAAGCCTATCGGGTGCCGGGTTCCGACCCGTCGCCGGATGATGATGAGGATAGTGGCAAGCTGAACTGATCCGTCAGGATCCTGCTGTTCCACGCACTGCGTTGAGCGTGCCGATACCGGCGCAGCGGTGAAATCCACGCCGTTCGCCGCTCCCGAAACATCAAATCAGCTGGAAAACCGGGACTACTTGAGCGTCCGAAAGGTAACGCGGTAATGCGTTCCGTCGATCGACAGCAGGGCGACCCAATCGTGCCGTCCTTGCACACAGATCGGCAACACGCTACGACCTGCCCATGCCACGGAACCGCCTTTGGGTTTACCTGCCTGTAGCGGGCTTTCCGCTGGCCCCATTTCCATGCCGTCCATCGCAAAGCGGATGCTCACCTGATCGGCGTTCCGGTCGGTGAGGCGGACTTC
>CBIHQA010000003.1:0-27292 GCA_966211475.1 uncultured Neisseriales bacterium | reverse complement strand
TGGGCGCAAAGCAAGCTTTGCTGGTTTGACCGGCGGCAACCCATTCGCAGCCCCTTGATTAAATCCCACCCTCCCCGCTCCCGCCCGTCGGCGGGAGAGCCTCGCTGCGCTCGATACCGAGGGAACTGGATCGACCGTTTAGTTCGTAGTCTGGATGGAGAGCAGCGGAACCCGGGGCGAGGATTCTAGAATCGCCGACACATCGGTCTGCTTCGTACCATGCGCCGCACGAGAGGCCATACCGAGCGGCGAAGGCTTATGCTAGCGCTTCAAGCTCTGCGGCGGCGAGCGTTAGACGATTACTCGGTATTTCGCCGGATAAAGGGGCGGTGGCGCTATCCAGGGGAAAGCGCCACTTAGCCGTGGTCGGGTGGCGATTACTCCCCGGGAATATCCTTGCGCAGATGCACCGGCACCATCTTCTTGCGCAGCCGGATATTGAGCATCTCCACCGCCACCGAGAACGCCATCGCGAAGTAGATGTAACCCTTGGGAATATGGTTGTCGAACCCCTCGGCGATCAGCGTGATGCCGACCACCACCAGGAACGACAGAGCGAGCATTTTCACCGTCGGATGCTGGTCGACGAAATTGCCGATCGGCTCGGCGGCGAACATCATCACGCCGACCGCCACCACGATGGCCGCCACCATCACCGGCACATGGTCGACCATGCCGACCGCGGTGATCACCGAATCCAGCGAGAACACGATGTCGATGACGGCGATCTGCACCAACACGGCCAGGAAGTTAGCCGCGCCGCGCGAGCTGTGCTGCGCCTCGTCCTCTCCTTCCAGCGAGCCATGGATCTCGTTCACGCTCTTCCAGATCAGGAACAGGCCACCGACGATCAGAATCAGGTCACGACCAGAAATGCCGGTGCCGAAGACGGTGAACAGCGGCGACGTCAGCCGCATCATCCACGCCAGCGACATCAGCAGCATGATGCGGGTCACCATCGCGAACAGCAGGCCCAGGCGGCGGGCCGAACTGCGGCGCTCGGCCGGCAACCGGCCGACCAGGATGGAAATGAAGATGATGTTGTCGATGCCGAGCACGATTTCCAGCCCGGCCAGGGTTGCCAACGCGATCCACGCCTGCGGATCTGCAATCCACGAAAACATGCTTACTCCTGATTAAAAAATAGAAAGTGCTGCCGGAAGGTTCAGGCAGTTAGGCGCGCGCGCCGGACAAACAAAATCGACGCCACATACAGGCCGATCGACAGCCCGATCTCAACCCACGCCAGTTGTTGTGACAAGCCGGTATCTGCCCAACCCCGCATCACACCCTCGGTGAAATAGAGCAGCACGAACATGGTCAGCCACTTATAGGTGTAGATCCGCCCCTTGAGCACCCCGAACAACGGGAATAGCAGCGGCAGCACCTTCAACGCCAGCAGCGAACCACCCGGCCGCAGCGGCGCAAGCCACAGCTCCCAGGCCAGGCACAGGGCGATCAGCCCCAGCAAGCAGGCATTGGCGAACAGATAAGCGACTCTCATCGGGCCTCCAGCGGGCGGGCAAGTTTCAGCGCGGCCTCCGCCAGGCGCTGTCCCAGGCGGAACGCAAGCCGGCGTTCGGCCTCCTGCAGGGTCGTCACATTGTCGGTCCCCGACACATGCCCCGCGCCATACGGTGAACCACCGCCGGTGGTCGACGTTACCTCGGGCTCCGCATAGGGCAGCCCGACGATCAGCATGCCGTGATGCAGCAGCGGCAGCATCATCGACAGCAGCGTGCTTTCCTGCCCGCCGTGCGGGCTGGTAGAGCTGGTGAACACCGCGGCCGGCTTGCCGGTCAGCGTGCCATTGACCCAGGCACCGCTGGTTCCGTCGAGGAAATACTTCAGCGGTGCGGCCATGTTGCCAAAGCGGGTCGGGCTGCCCAGCGCGAGGCCGACGCACTCCACCAGATCCCGCTCGCTGACGTAGGGCGCGCCGTCCACCGGCACCGCGGGCGCCACCGCCTCGCACACCGTGGAAACCTTCGGCACCGTGCGCAGCCGGGCCGCAGCGCCAGGCACGCTATCGATGCCGCGCGCCACCTGCCGTGCCAGCGCATCCACCGAACCGTGCACGCTGTAGTACAAAACCAGAATATCGGCCATCAACCCATCCCGAATGCGCATCGCCAGGCCGCCCGGAAAGCGGGGGCAATCTGCGGCGCGCAAGGCAAAATTGGCGGGTATTATAGCGAACCGCCCGATTCCCCCGGCCACGATCGCCATGCCGTTGAAACGAATCTCGCTCCCGCCCTCCTGGAGCAACCTGCTCAGCTTTGCCCGCTTCGTGTCGCAACGCGTCAACGAAGGCCGTTGCCTACAGGTGGCCGGCAGCCTCAGCTTCACCACCCTGTTGGCGCTGGTGCCCTTCGTCACACTGGCGCTGGCGTTACTGTCGCCCTTTGCGGTGTTCGATCAAGTCAGCGTTTCCTTCAAGAGCTTCCTGCTGAAGAACCTGGTGCCGGACGTGGCTGGCCGCGTGATCACCGTCTACATGCGGCAGTTCACCGACAATGCCGCCCGCCTGACCTTGATGGGCGTGGTGGTGCTGGCCTTCACCGCGGTGATGCTGATCTCCACCATCGACAAGGCCTTTGCCGCGATCTGGCAGGTGAAGCAAGGCCGCCGCGTGTGGCAGCAGCTGATGCTGTACTGGACGGTACTGACCCTACTGCCGCTGTTCACCGGCATGGCGCTGTCGCTCACCAATTGGCTGTTCGATGCCCTGCCGTCCTGGCCGGGCATCTGGGGCTGGCTGAGCGGCCTGTTGCGGGGCAGCCTGCGGCTGGCGCTGTCCATCCTCACGTTCTCGCTGGTGTTCTTCCTGACCCCGGCCCGGCAGGTGCCCTGGAGGCATGCACTGGTCGGCGGCACCTTCACTGGCGTGCTGTTCGGCCTCGCCCAGTTCCTGTTCGGCATCTATGTGAAGAAAGTCGCCAGCTTCAAGCTGGTGTACGGCGCTTTCGCCAGCCTGCCGATCTTCCTGGCCTGGCTCTATCTGCTGTGGGCGCTGCTGCTCACCGGCGCCACCCTCACTGCTTGCCTCGCCTACTGGCAAGGCGGATTGTGGCGCCGCCGCAGCGTACCCGGCCGACAGTTGCTGGATGCACTGCGTCTGCTGGCCCGCCTGCGCGAGGCGCATCTCGCCGGCCAGAGCGTCTCCATGGAACAACTGCGCAAGCTGATCGGGGTCGGCCATGCCGAGCTGCTGCCTTTGCTCGCCCAGCTCGAAACCCAGGGCTGGGTCCAGCGGTTGTCCGACCAGAGCTGGAGCCTTGGTCAGGACCTGGAAGCCATCACCGTGCTGGACCTCTACCGCACCCTGGTATGGGACACCGACGCGCTACAGAAACTGCTGCAGAAGCCGGACCCGCTGTCACGCCAGCTCGCCCCGTTGATCCACCAGCTGGAAACCATCCTGCACCGGCCGGTCTCCACCCTGGCCGAAGAAGCACCACAACCGGACGCATCGGCGGCGCAAACCGCCTGACATCCTGGTCCGGGCTACCAATGAAAAACGGGCGGATATCCTCCGCCCGTTTTCGTTTGATGACCGCTCGAACTACGCCGCAGCAGCAGCCGGCGCCAGGAACTCGAACTGGTCGACGCACATCCCCTGGTCCATCCGCCGCACCGACCGCACCCGCAAAGCCTCGGTCAACCGCTGCACGTCAAACTCCCGCAGGGGCGCAAACGACTGGGCCGGCGCAATCATGCTGGGCGGCTGCTTCAGCTCCGGGATCCCCGGCAGCAGCAGCCCAGCCTCGTATGCGGTATCCGCCGGGCTGATCGACGGCTTCAGGCGTACTGGCTCTGCCGACGGTGCCAGCAATTGCAGACCCACCCGCACCATGCTGCCCTCCTGGCGCACCCAGCGCACTACCGCCACATTCCACAAGCTGCCATGCTCGGCGCGCAGCACCGCCACAGTGCCGACGGTGATCTGCTCTTCCGGCGCTACTTCGCTCTGCAGCGCATAGCCGCCGGGGCTGACGTTGATCACCTGCCAGCGTCCCAGCGCGATGTCCTCCGGCAATTGCGACGCCGGCGCCGCGTCGTCGTCATCCAGCAACGTCACCTGCTCGACGTCCTCGCTGGCCAGCCGGCTGTGTTGCAGCACCCGATAGCTCGGCGTCAGGCCGACCACCAGCAGCACGCTGGCATTGTTGCGCATGCGGTTGAACAAACGCTGCGGGGTGATGCCCCAGCAGCGCACCAGGCGCCGCATCAGGTCGATGTTCTGCATCGCCTTGCCGAAATGCGAGGACGACGCGCTGACCTTTTCCAGCGGCGCCATCTCGCGGTGTACCCGTCGCACCACGTCGATCGCGTTCAGCAGCAAGGTATTGCGGCCGTCCAGGTCCATCGGGCGATGCCCCATGAAGGCAGGCGGACCATCCTTATCGAGGTTGATCAGGAAGAACCCGGCCGGGTCGGCCAGCTCCGCCACCGGCTGCAGCGTGGCGTACTGCGCCAGCTTGATCAGCCAGTCGTTCACCCGGTCGATCTCGCCGTGCAGCAGGCTGTACGGGTCGGACAGCCCCAGCAGCATCAGGTGACGGTAGTAGTGGGCGATGGTGCGACCATTGTCGTCGGCCTCGTCGAGCAGCTTCTGCTGCATCGCGAACTGGAACAGCGCATGGCACTCCTGCCACAGGCCGACCGGCTCCGGCCGATAGGCCGTATAGCAGAGCAGCAGCATGCGCAGCCGCAGCACCATCAGCTTCAGCACCAGCGTGGTATAGAGGCGCTGCTGGTTGAACACGAAACGCCGCTGGGTTTCCTCCAGCAAGACCCGGCGGTAGGCCAGCGCCAATTCGTCCAGCAGGTTGTAAGTGTGCTGCCAGGCCTGCTCCGCGCGGTCGCGGGCCGGCACACCGGGCACCTGGAACACCATCTCCAGCGAGGGCTGATGCATGTCGATCGCGGTGTGGAACTGCTCAACCAGCACAAGCCGCACATCCCGGTCCAACCTGCTGCGATTGAGCGTGAACAGCGCGTCGTACAGGGACAGCGCCTTTTCCAGCGGCTGAACATGCGGCAAGGAGACCAGCCAGTCGCGGACCGAGTCAGGATCGGCAAAATCGGAAGTCAGCTTGCCGGACATCAGGTCCGGAAGCGGCAATCGCTCAAGCAGCACGGTCATGGCGTGTCGTCAGTGAGAATGCCGGACGATCACCCCGGCATCCTGTTGTCATTCTATGGATGTGATTCGAATCATAGCAGGTCCCCAAGCGGGCAATACGCAACACGGGGCGGCAGGCTCCAGGCCGTCGCGCAACGCGCAACAGTCCTTCACAAGCAAACTCAGCCATTGAACCGGCATGACTGGATGCAAGGTGCATGCCTGCCCCCGCGCGGACAGGGTTCCGTCAATAGGAAGTGTAGGTCAATCCAGCAGATCGGGGGACAGCACCGCGTACAGTTGAACGTCCGGATACCCCCGGTCGCGGCCTCGGAACCAGAGGATGGCGCCCTTCTTCACGCTCCAGCCTTCGGTGCTGTCGGTCAGCCGTGCGGCCACCTCGCCCAGGGTCGGCTGGTGACCGACCACCACCACGGTGCCGTCACCGTCCGGCCATCCCGCCGCCCGCAGCACAGAGGTCGCATCCTGGCCGGGATCAATGCCGGCATCGACCTTCTGCCGGTCGCTCAAGGCAGCCGCCGTCTGCTGGGATCGGCGGGCCCGGCTCACCATCAGACGATAGCCATCCGGCAGGCGGCTGCCCAACCACGCTGCCATCGCCCGCGCCTGCTTCTGCCCCTTAGGGGTCAGTGCGCGCGCCAAATCGTCCAGGCCATCTTCCGCCTCGGCGTGACGCCAGAGAATCAGGTCCATGTTCCAGCCCCTATTGCTAGTCCCGCGGCAACTCCACGGGCTCGGCCAGCTCGGTCAGCAGCCGCAGTTGGGCAACCCGCTCGACGCCCCGACGTGACGTTTTTCGGCGATAGCTGCCGTCGGCGAGCATTTCCCAGTTCTGCCGGTTGTCCTGCAAATAGATCAGCAGGCCTTCACGGATCACCCGGCGCTTGAGCTTGGGATCGAGCACCGGAAATGCGATCTCGATACGGCGGAACAAGTTCCGGTGCATCCAGTCGGCGCTGGACAGGTAGAGAGTGTCCTGCCGGTCATTGAGGAAGTAGAAGATGCGCGGGTGTTCCAGGAAGCGCCCCACCACCGAGCGCACCCGGATGTTGTCCGATAGGCCAGGTACCCCAGGCCGCAGCGCGCAGACGCCGCGGACGATCAGTTCCACCACCACCCCAGCCTGCGATGCTTCGTACAGCTGCTGGATGACCTGTGTCTCCAGCAGCGCATTCATCTTGGCGATGATCTTGGCCGGTCGCCCCGCCTTCGCCAGACGGATTTCGTTGTCGATGGCGCGCAGGATCTCGCGATGCAGGGTGAATGGCGCCTGCCACAGGTGGTTCAGCGCCCCAGCTTGTCCCAGGCCGGTCAACTGGGTGAACACCTCGTTCACATCCTCGCCCAGGCCAGGGTGGCAGGTGAGCAGGCCAAAGTCGGTGTAGAACTTGGTGGTGCGCGGGTGGTAGTTGCCCGTGCCGAGGTGCAGGTAGCGGCGCAGGCCGCCTTCCTCGCGCCGCACGATCATCATCATCTTGGCGTGGGTCTTGTAACCCACCACGCCGTAGACCACGTGGGCTCCCACGTCTTCCAGCCGGCTCGCCCAGTTGATGTTGGCCTCTTCGTCGAAGCGCGCCATCAGCTCGACCACCGCGGTCACTTCCTTGCCGCGACGGGCCGCTTCGATCAGGCTTTCCATCAGCACCGAATCGGTACCGGTGCGGTAGACGGTCATCTTGATCGCCACCACCTGCGGATCGCGCGCCGCCTGTTGCAGCAGTTCGATCACCGGCGCGAAGGACTGGAACGGATGGTGCAGCAGGATATCGCCATCGCGGATCGCATCGAAGGCGTTCGCCCGGTGAGACAGGATGCCCGGGATGGAAGGCCGGAACGGCGGAAACTTGAGGTCGGCGCGCGGCACCAGGTCCGGCACCTGCATCATGCGCACCAGGTTCACCGGGCCATCGACCCGGAACAGGTGGTCACGCGTCAGCTCGAACTCGCGCAGCAAAAACTCCTCGATGTGCTGCGGGCAATTGTCGGCGACCTCCAGCCGCACCGCCTCACCGAACTGCCGGTGCGACAGCTCGCCCTCCAGCGCCTCGCGCAGGTCGGTCATCTCGTCCTCGCCCACGTACAGCTCGCTGTCGCGGGTCACGCGGAACTGATAGCAACCCAGCACGTTCATGCCGGCGAACAGCTCGCCGACATGCGCATGCAGGATGGACGACAGGAACACGAAGCCGTACGGCGCCCCGGCCAGCTCGGACGGTACCGGGATGATGCGTGGCAGCACGCGCGGCGCCTGCACGATGGCCACGCCGGAACTGCGGCCGAAGGCATCGCGGCCTTCCAGCTCGACCGCGAAATTGAGACTCTTGTTGAGGACGCGCGGGAAGGGGTGCGCCGGATCGAGCCCGATCGGCGTCAGCACCGGCTCCACTTCGCGGAAGAAATAGTCGCGCACCCAGGCGCGCTGTGCGTCGTTCCACATCGGCCGGCGCAGGAACACGATGCCCTGCTCGGCCAGCGCCGGGAACACGGATTCGCGCAGGATGCGGTATTGCGACTCCACCAACTGGTGCAGCCGTTCGGCCATCAGCGACAGCACCTCGGCCGGCCGGTAGCCATCCGGCCCGACTGCATCCGGCTGGAGCCGTTGCAGTTCGCGCAGGCCGGCCACCCGCACCTCGTACATTTCGTCGAGGTTGCTGCTGACGATGCAGAGGAACTTCAGGCGTTCGAGCAGCGGATTGGCCGGGTCTTCCGCCTGCGCCAGCACGCGCTGGTTGAACTCGATCAGGCACAGCTCACGGTTGAGCAGGTGCTCGTTCGTCGATTTGACAACCATCGGGGCGCCCATTGCAGCTTCCTTGTGGGGTCCAGCCCCGGCCGGTTCAGCCATGCACGCCACCTGCTTACCTTGCCCGGCTTCGCTGCCCGATACCACACTCCACGTGGAGCAGGTTCAATGGGACGGCGGGGTGTAGCCGGACGGTTGTTCCGCGCCTGCGCCGAAGAAGTAGGCTTCCAGTTGCGCGGTCAGGTATTGGCGTGCACGCGAATCGGCCAGGTTGAGCCGGTTTTCGTTGATCAGCATTGTCTGGTGCTTCACCCAGCCCTGCCATGCTTCCTTCGAGACATTCTCGAAGACGCGGCGGCCCAAATCGCCCGGCAGGGGCGGGAAGTCGAGGCCTTCGGCCTCGCGGCCCAGCTTGATACAGTGCACCATGCGTGCCATGTCAAAATCCTTTCAAATTTACAACAAGTCTATGACGAAATCGTGACGGTCGAACCGCCACCGCGCCATCACAAGGATTTGATGAATACCTTCGATCGACGCTGATAATTGTAAAGACGCTGTTTCTGCGCCGGCAACGCGTTGACCGACGCCGGCTGGAAGCCGCGTTCGGAGAACCAGTGGGCGGTACGGGTCGTCAGTACGAACAGCTTGTCGAGCCCCTGTTCCTTCGCCTGCTTCTCGACGTGGCTGAGCAACAGGTCCCCATAGCCGTTGTCCCGATAACCCGGCTCGACCACCACGCAGGCCATCTCGCCGAAGCCTTCTTCCGGGAAGGCATACAGCGCGACGCACGCCACGATACGGCCGTCGTGCTCGATCACCGAGAAACGATCAATCTCGATCTCCAGCAGTTCGCGGCTGCGCTTCACCAGCACGCCTTCTTCTTCCAGCGGCCGGATCAGTTGCAGGATGCCGCCGACGTCGTCGATGGTCGCCTCGCGCAGCTTCTCCAGCCGATGGCGGGTGATCATGGTGCCGAAGCCGTCGTGGGTGAACAGCTCCATCAGCAATGCGCCATCCAGGAAGCGGCTGACCAGGTGGATACGCCCCACCCCCTGTTCGCAGGCCCGGATCGCCACCGGCACATAGCAGCCGACGTCGTCGAACTTCTGCTCCCGCTGTGCCAATGCTTGCCGAGCCTCGTGGGTGGTCACTTCCAGGCGGACATCACCCGCTTCGTCGAAGAGACCGGGGTCGTCCATCATGAAGATCAGCTTCTCGGCATCCAGCGCCACCGCCACGGCGGCCGCCGTGTCCTCCACCGTCAGGTTGAAGGTCTCGCCGGTGGGCGAATAACCGATCGGCGAGATCAGCACGATCTCGCCCGCATCCAGTCGCTGCCGGATCGGCGAGACGTGCACCTTGCGTACCTCACCGCTGTATTGCATGTCGACCCCGTCGCGCACCCCGAGCGGCTGCGCGGTCAGGAAGTTGCCGCTGGCGACGCGGATGGCGGCATTCGCCATCGGCGTGTTCGCCAGGCCGACAGACAGGGTAGATTCGATGTCCAGCCGGACCTGGCCCACCGCTTCCTTCACGCAGGTGAGTGCAGCGGCATCGGTGACGCGCACCCCTTGGTGGTATTGCAGCGGCACGCCCTGTGCGGCGAGGCGCGAATTGACTTGCGGGCGGATGCCGTGCACCAGCACCAGCTTCACGCCCAGGCTCGCCAGCAAGCTGAAATCGTAGGAGAGCGCAGCGAACTGGCCACTTGCCACCACATCACCGCCAAAGGCGACGACAAAGGTGCGGCCCCGGAAGGCGCGGATATAGGGCGCAGCTTCGCGGAACCAGTTAACGGTCGGGTTCGTTTGCACAGGTACAGACGTCATGGTGTCCTCATGATGGGGATGAATGGGCGGAACAACAGAGGGCGACCGGGCGAATTCATCGCCCGGCCCTTCGTCGTCCGCTCTTCAACACGCCACCATGCAACAACATGATCAGAAGTCTCCCCACAGGGACTGCAACGCCGCAGCGGCGGCCAGTGCAGCTGTCTCGGTCCGTAGCACACGCGGCCCCAGCGTCAGCGGCTGCCAACCGGCGTCCCGCGCACGCGCCACTTCGTCATCGGTCAGGCCGCCTTCGGGGCCGGCAAGCAGCCAGGCTTCCGAACGCGACGGCAATTCCCGCACGCTGCCTGCGCCACCCGGCGCCAGCAACAGCCCGGTCAGCCCGCAATCGCGCAGCCAGCGGCCAATCTCAACCGGCTCATACAAGACCGGCACCTGATTGCGCCCACATTGCTCGCAAGCCGAGGTAACCACCTGCTGCCAATGCGCCTGCTTCTTCGCCCAACGCTCCGGCGGCAGCTTGACGATGCTGCGCGTGGTCAGCAGTGGCTGGATCGCCACCACGCCGAGCTCCACCGCCTTTTGCAGCGTGTAGTCCATGCGGTCGCCGCTGGAAATACCCTGTGCCAGCGACAGACGTAGCGCGGATTCCCGCTCCACCGGATCGAAGGCGAGCACCTCGGCCTCCGCCGACTTGGCAGTCAGTTGCACCAGCCGCGCCGCGTACTCACCGCCCGTGCCGGTAAACAGCGTCAGTGGCTCGCCCGGCTTCATCCGCAGCACTTGCACGTGGCGGCAGACCTCGTCCGGCAAGCGCACGGACTGACCCGCAACCAGCGGCATCGGACAGTAGAAGCGGGGGGAGGAAGACACAGCGGCTCGGGATGCGAAATTGCGTGGAATAAGGAAGACTGGCAGTATAAGGCTTCAAGTGGCCCGTTTACATGCCTTTCGCGGCCGCGTAACGCCTGTAGACGATCCGGACGCCGTCCAAACCGGCCTCCTGCCGTCCGCACAGCCGGTTCCCGTCATGATCCACCCGGAAAAATACCTGTCCGCCGTCTGCGAACTGGTGCGCGATGTTGCGCGCCGGGAAGTCATGGGCCGCTTCCTGTCGGTCGACTACGAGCGCAAGCACGACGGCACCCTGATGACCGAGGCCGACCTGGCCGCCCAGCAAGCATTGGTGGAAGGCCTCGCGCGTATCGTGCCCTTCCCGGTGATGGGCGAGGAGATGACCCGCGAGGAGCAGCAGCGCCTATGGCAGGCGGGTGGCTCTGGCCTGTGGGTGCTGGACCCGATCGACGGCACCACCAATTTCCTGCACGGCCTGCCCTATTTCGCCAGCTCGGTCGCCCTGCTGGTGCACGGCCGCCCAGTGTTGGGCGTGACCTACAACCCGGTGACCGACGAACTGTTCCACGCCGTGCGCGGCGGCGGCGCCTTCCTGAATGGCCAGCGCCTTCCGCTCAAGGGCTTCACCCCGCGCATGCCGGACGCCATCGCCGGCGTCGAAATCAAATGGTTGTCCGGCAAACTGCCGGCCCGCCTGATGAGCGTCGCCCCCTACGGCAGCCAGCGCAACCTGGGCGCATCGACGCTGGATTGGTGCTTTCTGGCCGCCGGCCGTTTCGACCTTTACCTGCATGGCGGCCAGAAGCTGTGGGACTATGCGGCCGGCAGCCTGATCCTGCTGGAAGCCGGCGGCGACCTGTGCTCGCTGAACCACGACGACTACTGGGAAGACCAGGTATGGACTCGCTCAGCCGTGGCCGCCCTGAACCCCGAGCTGTTCCAGCAATGGAAGAAGTGGGTCATCGCCAACCGCTGACGCAGCAAATTCGCCCCTGAATGCAACACGGCCCCGCCGGGATGTCCCAACGGGGCCGTGTCGTTTGCAGCGGGCTGCGGCAGCTTACTTCTTGCGTTCCTGGTCGATCAGCTGATTCAGCGTCTGGAAGAACCGCGTATAGAACTGCGGGTTGTCCTCCGACAAGCCACCCGACGCCATAGACGGCGACGTCATGTACTTGCCGTTGACGATGAAGGTCGGTACGCCATTGATGCCGTAGTCGCGCGTCAACTGCGGCGACTGGCGAGCATAAGTCTGGGCGCTGAAGGACTGGTAGGCGTCCATGAACTTCTTCTTGTCCACGCCTTGCTTGACGATCCAGTCGGTCAGCACGCCGGTGTCACGCAGTTCCAGGCCATCCTTATGGATCGCATCGAAAGCGGCGCGGTGCAGGCGACTCAGCTTCGGGTCAGCCTTTTCCAGGGTGCTGATGGCGGCGAACAGTTGCGCATGAACCTGCATGCCGTTGTTCCAGGCGGCGTGGACGCGACGGAAAGCAACATCCTTCGGCAGCTTGGCCGCCCAGTCCTCCAGCGACGGTTCCAGGTGGTAGCAGTGCGGGCACCCGTACCAGAAGAACTCGACCACCTCGATCTTGCCGGGCGTCTGCGTCGGCATGGTCTTGGGCATCGGCGACCAGCCGGCGGCCATGGCGGCGCCGGTCAGTCCCAGCCACAGGGCGGCAGCGCCGGCCCAGGTTTTCAGCAACTTGCGCATGGAAAAGAAATCCTTTGAGCTAGGAAATCACCGTCCGGCACACCGGACGAACGTGGCAGCGAGTGTACCCGATTTGCCCGGGAATCAAGCCGGGCCGCCCGCTACCATGCATTTCTTTTGCAATTAAAACGAATGCCTTCGCATGTCGACCCCGCGTCCGGAGACGTTCGACGCGTCAATTGCCTTCCGGCTTGAGCTTGATCACGGTCGGCGTGATGCCGTTCTGCTGCAGCACGCCCTTCACCTTGTCCGCGTCTTCCGCCTTGGCGTAGGGGCCGAGCATCACGCGATACCAGACGCCCTTGCCGGGGATGTCCTTGGGTTTCACGCTGGCTTCGACGCCGCTCAGCGCCAGCTTGGCCTTGAGCGATTCGGCATCGTTCTGGTCCTGGAAGGAACCCGCCTGGAACAACACGCGTGCCGGCTTTGCCTGGGAGGCAGGGGTTTCGGCGGTCTGCTGCGCCGTGTTGCCGGCATTGCCGGTTTTACCCTGGTCGGCAGTCGCACCGGATGCGGGCGCCTCGCCCCCATTCTTGCCCGGCAGGATTTCGAAGAAATCGAACTTGGGTTTCTCGGATGCCGCCACCGGCGGTGCATTGCTGGCATCCGCCACCCCGTTCGCGCCCGGCTTGGGCAGGCCATTCGGCACCGCGGCCACCGGCGCGCTGGCCGGGGACTCCGCACTGGCGATCAGCTTGCGGTTGACCATGTAGACCACCGCCAGCGAAATGGCGATGCCCAGGAACAGGCCGATCACGATCCCGACGAAAAGACTGCCGGATTGCTTCCCCCCGGTACTGCGGGCACGCGGGGCCTGACTGCGTTCACGACTCACACACTTCTCCTGATGGCCGGCAGCGGCGCTTGCCGGGGTCGGCGAATTATACCCGCCGCGGACTCAGATCCTCAGCCCGCATGGCATGCCAAATACGTCGAACATCGACTCGACGGTGGCACGCACCATGTGAGCGGCTTCTTCGGCATTCAATATAAAGGGAGGCATCCAGTACACCGTGCGCCCCATCGGCCGGAGCAACAGCTCGCGCTTGAGCGCGGCTTCGAACAAGCGGTTGGAGAACCCGTCCGCCGCCCCGTCGACCTCGAACGCCCAGATCATCCCGGCGCCGGTGGTGCCAGCCTGCCGGAAGTTCTTCACGAAGGGCAAGGCCTTCAGCGGCGCGGCCAGGTGGTTGACCGTGTCGGCGGTCAGGCGGTTCCGTGCCAGGGCGCCGTCCTCCAGCAGGTCGAGCGTTGCCAGTGCTGCCCGGCAGGCAAGCGGGTTGCCGGTATAGGAATGGCTGTGCAGGAAGCCGCGGGTCACGTCGTCGTGGTAGAAGGCGCGGTAAATCTCGTCGCGGCTCAACACCACCGACAGCGGCAGATAGCCGCCGGTAATCCCCTTCGACAGGCACAGCAGGTCCGGCCAGATACCTGCCTGCTCGCAAGCGAAGAAGGACCCGGTGCGGCCGAAGCCCACTGCGATCTCGTCAGCGATCAGCAGCACCTGGTAACGGTCGCACAGTTCGCGCACCCGTTTCAGGTACAGCGGATGCGACATCGCCATGCCCGCAGCCCCCTGCACCAGCGGCTCCACGATCAGCGCGGCCGTGGTGGCGTGGTGGTGCTCCAGGTGTGCGGCCAGCGCATCGGCCGCTCGCTGGGCAACCTGCTCGGGTGTCTCACCGTCTTTCGCCTGACGGGCATCCGGCGACATCACCTGGCTGCTCTGGCGCAGCAGCGGCGCATAGGTATCGCGGAACAGCGCCACATCGGTAACCGACAACGCACCGAGGGTTTCGCCGTGATAGCTGTCGGCAAGATGGATGAAGCCAGTCTTCTCCGGCAGACCGACATTGCGCCAGTAGTGGAAGCTCATCTTCAGCGCGATCTCGGTCGCTGACGCCCCATCCGAGCCGTAGAACGCATGCCCCAGCACGCCACCGGTCCTGGCAGACAGGCGCTCTGACAGCTCGATCACCGGCCGATGGGTGAACCCTGCCAGCATCACATGGTCCAGCGTATCGAGCTGGTCCTTCAGCGCCACATTGATGGTCGGGTGAGCATGGCCGAACAGATTCACCCACCAGCTCGATACCGCATCGAGGTAGCGACGGCCTTCGAAATCGTATAGCCACGCACCTTGGGCGCGAGCAACCGGGATCAGGGGAAAGGATTCGTGCCGCTTCATCTGCGTGCACGGGTGCCAGACGGCGGTGAGGCTACGGTTCAGCCAATCGGCGTTGTCGGTCATGTAGTGGGGCGGACAATGGCAAGACCCGCATTCTAAAGCCCCTTGCCCGTGTATGACAGCGTCAGGACGACGGGCGGCGGCAGCTTTCGCCTGGCCGGCTCGCGCGACGCTGTGGGGCTCGCCGGGTTCCCGACCTGCGGCATCATTTTTTTGATTACCCGCCCTTGAAATAGGGATTTGCCGTCCCTATTATTAGCACTCGCTGGAGGTGAGTGCTAACAAACCCTACCAGCCCATATTCCCCAAGTTAACGAGCCATCCATCCGATCTCGTTATTTATTCGATTCAAGGAGATAGGAATGAAAATCCGTCCGTTGCACGACCGCGTGATCGTCAAGCGCCTGGAAGCCGAAGAAAAGACCTCGTCGGGCATCGTCCTGCCGGGCAACGCCGCTGAAAAGCCGGACATGGGTGAAGTGCTGGCCGTCGGCGCCGGCAAGATCCAGGACAACGGCTCCGTGCGCCCGATGAGCCTGAAGGCCGGCGACAAGGTGATCTTCGGCAAGTACAGCGGCCAGTCCGTCAAGGTCGACGGCGAAGAACTGCTGGTGATGCGCGAAGAAGACGTGATGGGTGTCGTCGAGGGCTAAGCCTGCTGCGCTTGGCATCTCGGCGTTTGCGTGCTCGCCGTACTCCAGTGCGGCTGCGCGCGGCAAACACCAAGCTGCCTGCGCTCGCGACGGCTTCCCCCTCAACGACCAAGGTCGTTACTGAACCTGAATACCGAATTCTCTGGAGTTAACTGAAATGGCTGCCAAACAAGTCAAGTTCCACGACGACGCCCGTGCCAAGATGGTGGTGGGTGTGAACATCCTGGCCGACGCGGTCAAGGTGACCCTGGGCCCGAAGGGCCGCAACGTGGTGCTGGAGCGCTCCTTCGGCGCCCCGACCATCACCAAGGACGGCGTGTCCGTCGCCAAGGAAATCGAACTGAAGGACCGGTTCGAGAACATGGGCGCCCAGATGGTCAAGGAAGTCGCTTCCAAGACCTCCGACGTTGCCGGTGACGGTACCACCACCGCGACCGTGCTGGCTCAAGCCATCGTCCAGGAAGGCATGAAGTTCGTTGCCGCCGGCATGAATCCGATGGACCTGAAGCGTGGTATCGACAAGGCGGTTGCCGCTCTGATCGACCAACTGAAGGCCATCTCCAAGCCGACCACCACCTCCAAGGAAATCGCCCAGGTCGGCTCCATCTCCGCCAACAGCGACACCGACGTCGGCCAGATCATCGCCGACGCGATGGACAAGGTGGGCAAGGAAGGCGTGATCACCGTTGAAGACGGCAAGAGCCTGAACAACGAGCTGGATGTCGTGGAAGGCATGCAGTTCGACCGCGGCTACCTGTCCCCGTACTTCATCAACAACCCGGAAAAGCAGATTGCCCAGCTGGACAATCCGTTCATCCTGCTGCACGACAAGAAGATCTCCAACATCCGCGAACTGCTGCCGGTGCTGGAACAAGTCGCCAAGGCTGGCCGCCCGCTGCTGATCATCGCTGAAGACGTCGAAGGCGAAGCGCTGGCGACCCTGGTGGTGAACACCATGCGCGGCATCCTGAAGGTCGTGGCCGTCAAGGCTCCGGGCTTCGGCGACCGTCGCAAGGCGATGCTGGAAGACCTGGCCATCCTGACCGGCGGCACCGTGATCGCCGAAGAAGTCGGCCTGACCCTGGAAAAGGCCACCCTGAACGATCTGGGCCAAGCCAAGCGCATCGAAGTGGGCAAGGAACTGACCACCCTGATCGACGGCATCGGCAAGGTTGAAGCGATCCAGGCCCGCGTTGGCCAGATCGACCGCCAGATCGAAGAAGCCACCAGCGACTACGACCGCGAAAAGCTGCAAGAGCGCAAGGCCAAGCTGGCCGGCGGCGTGGCCGTGATCAAGGTCGGCGCTGCGACCGAAGTCGAAATGAAGGAAAAGAAGGCCCGTGTCGAAGACGCGCTGCACGCCACCCGTGCCGCCGTTGAAGAAGGCATCGTGGCCGGCGGCGGCGTGGCCCTGCTGCGTGCCCGCTCCACCCTGGGCAAGATCGACACCGCCAACACCGACCAAGACGCTGGCGTGAAGATCGTGCTGAAGGCAATCGAAGCCCCGCTGCGTCAGATCGTCGACAACGCCGGCGACGAGCCGAGCGTGGTGATCGCCAAGGTGCTGGAAGGCAAGGGTAACTTCGGTTACAACGCCGGTACCGGCGAGTACGGCGACCTGGTGGAAATGGGCGTGCTGGACCCGACCAAGGTGACCCGCACCGCGCTGCAGAACGCCGCCTCGATCGCTGGCCTGATGCTGACCACCGACGCAATGGTTGCCGAACTGCCGGAAGACAAGCCGGCCGGCATGCCGGGCGGACTGGGTGGCATGGGCGGCATGGACGGGATGATGTAAGTCCCGGACTGCGTCCAACGCATCCGCTGTACCTTGAAAGCGGCCTCCCTCATGGGGGGCCGTTTTCTTTTGCTGACGGGCTTCTTTTGCTGACGGGCTTCGGCGTCCGTCGCGCCAATCCGTTATCCTGTCAGGATTCCCCAAGGCTTCCGCTTTCCATGACCCGCACTTCCGACCATTTGATCGCCGACCGCCAGCGCGTTGCCCGTGTCACCACCTGGGTGAGCATCGGCGTCAACGTGCTGTTGACCGCCATGCAGCTCGCCATCGGCCTGTTTGCCCGATCCCAGGCCCTGGTCGCCGACGCGATCCATACCCTGTCGGACGTGGTGTCGGATATCGTGGTCCTGATCGCCAATCGGCATAGTCACGCCGCCCCGGATGAAGATCACCACTACGGCCACGCACGCTATGAAACAGTGGCCTCGCTATGGTTGGGCGTGCTGCTGTTCGTGGTGGGGGTCGGCATGTTGTGGCGCGCCGGGGAACGGCTGGCGCTCGGTGGCGCCGGCCCAACCGTCCACGTCGCCGCATTGTGGGCAGCGCTCATCACACTCGCCGGCAAGGAAGGCCTGTTCCGTTACATGCTGCGCGAGGCGGAGCGGGTACGTTCCTCGATGCTGGTTGCCAACGCCTGGCACGCGCGGGCGGATGCCGCCTCGTCGCTGGTGGTAGCCGCGGGGATCGGCGGCAACCTGCTCGGCTACACCTTCCTCGATGCGCTGGCCGCCGCCATCGTCGGCTTCCTGATCGCGCACATGGGCTGGAAATTCGCCTGGGGTTCGTTGCAGGTGCTGACCGACCGGGCACTCGACCCGGAAGAAGTCGACGCCATCCGCAACACCCTGAGCGATACGCCGGGCGTGCTGGACGTCCACGAGTTGAGAACACGCAAGATGGGTGACCTGGCACTGGTGGACGCCCACTTGCTGGTTCCGCCCACGCTGTCCGTTTCGGAAGGTCATTTCATTGCCGAACGGGCGCGCCACCGCGTGCTCGACCGCCATGCGGTGCTGGATGTGCTGGTGCATGTCGACCCGGAAGACGACAAAAATACGCCCTCCGCGGCAGCCCTGCCGGACCGGACGCAACTGCAACGGGACCTGGAAGCCGCGCTATCTGGCGCCCACGCCCATCCTCGCAGGTTGATCCCGCACTATCTGGGCGGCAAGGTCGATCTGGATGTGTTCTTCGACCCACTCAACGAGACTCAGCGCGACGAGCTGCAAGCGCTGCTGGCTGAGTTCAAGACGCAAACCCCCGCCATCCGGACCATCCGGCTGCACGAAACCCACGCGCTCGATCACCCTGCGGATTGAAGCCAGACCCTAGCGCTGGCGCGCCTTGTCTACCGCCTCGCACAGCTGCCCTGCGCCCTCCAGCAGCCGAGGCGTCGGCCGGCTGATCTTGTCCGCGGGCAAGTAGACCAGGCGCCTGTTCCTGACTGCCGGTAGGGATGTCCAGCGCCGCCAACGGTCCAACGACCCATCCGGGCGGCCATCAACCGTAGCGGACAGAATCAGCTGCGGCGCTGCCGCAAGCACGTCCTCTTCGCTGACCGTCGGCGTCAGTCCGGACAAGGCGGAAAACGGATTTGTCGCCCCGCAAGCGGCCAGCACGTCGCCGATGAACTGCCGACGGGTCACCGTCATCAGCGGCTGCCCCCATACCTGGTAGAACGTCACCACCGGTGGACGGCTGCCATAGCGGGCACGCAGCGACTGCCAGTCTGCCGCGACCCGATCCGCCGCCTGGCGCGCCATGTCGACATGGCCCGTCAACGCCCCCAGGCGCTTCAACGCAGCGGGCAGATCATCCAGACGCGGTACTTCGGAAAAATAGAGGGGGATGCGCAGTTGCCGTAGCCGCTCCAGCTCGCTCTGCCGGTTGCCGCTCTGCCAGGCAATCACCACATCGGGCCGCAGCGCACGGATCCGCTCCAGGTCCAGCGCGGCGATATCGCCAACCTGCGCTTTGCGCCTTGCCTCCACCGGCCAGTCGGACCAGGCCGACACGCCCACCACCTGTTCGCCCGCGCCGACGGCGAACAGCAGCTCGGTCGCATGCGGCGCCAAACTGACGATGCGCTTGGGTGTAGCTGGCAGCGTCAGCGTTTGACCGGTGTCATCCTGTACTGTCAGCGCCTGCGCCTGCATGACAAACAAGATCAGCAGCAGCCCCGGAAGCCACCGCATGATCATTCCTTGACCACCATCGGCAGGCCCGCTACCACCAGCTCCACCCGATCGCAACAAGCCGCCAGCCGTTGATGCAGGCGCCCGACTTCGTCGGCGAAGCGGCGGGCCAAGGCGTTGTCGGGGACGACACCCCAGCCCACTTCGTTCGACACCAACAGAATCTCGCCGGGTAGATTCGGCAGGCAGTCCAGCAGGGCTGCATTCTCGGCGGCCCATGCTGCCTCATCCCCATCCAGCAGCAGATTGGTCTGCCATAGCGTCAGACAATCCACCACCAGGCAGCGGCCCGGTGCCGACTGTTCCTTCAACCTCTCGGCAAGCCGGCGCGGCACCTCGACGGTCCGCCAATGTGCCGGCCGATCCGCTCGGTGCCGCAGGATGCGCTCGTCCATTTCCGCATCCCCCGCCTCGGCGGTCACCAGCACGCAGACGTCGTCGAAGCGGGACGCCAGGGACTGCGCCCGTGCACTCTTGCCGCTGCGGCGACCTCCGAGGATGAGGATAGACATGAAAAGTACTACTGCAGTTGGTAAGTCAAGGTCAGCATCGCATGCCGCCGCGGGCTGGGGTAGAGGTTGTAGGAGGTACCCGGCACATTGCGAATACCATATTCGGTATAACGCTTGTCGAGCAGGTTGTTGATAGCGAAACGCCAGGACCATTCGCGATACTGCTGACCAATCGCCAGATCGACCACCGTATAAGCAGGTAGCCGAAGCGAGGTGCTGTTCGCCTGGTCGTTGTCCAACCGCTGCTCTCCCACATAACGGGTCGTCAGGTCGATGCCAGTCTCGGACGTGGCTTGCCAATGCGCCGTCACACTGGCCAAGCGCCGTGGCACCAATGGGACTTCATTACCGCTTACATCTACCCCACCATAAACGCCGGACCGGAACACCGCACGCTGAAAGGTGGCGTTGCCCTTTACTTGCCATTTGGGCGAAACCTGCCAGGTGCCATCCAACTCAATTCCCTGTCGACGCGTGGGATCAAGGTTCATATTGGCAAAGGTAAGCGAATTGAAGTGAATCTCGTCAGTAATGTCATACCGGTAAAGGGTCGCACCCCATTGCCAACCGTCCTGATTACCGCGTAACCCTACCTGGTAGTCATGGGAGCGCTGCGGCTTGAGAGGGGCCCCGGAAATAAAAATCAGCTCATCGGGGGTAGCCAAGCGGAAACTATGCCCGACCTTACCGAAGGCCGTCAGCTGGTTGGTCAGCGGCACAGACAGACCCAGTTCGCTGGCATGCAAGTGACCGTCCAATAGATGGGAGTTCAGGCCCGTGGCAATCGCATTTACCTCGTCCCGATACCGCTGCTGACGGAGTCCGGCGCTTAACTGCACGCCACTGTCGAACGTAGCCTGTTCTTCGACGAAAATCGCACTTTGCCGTTGCTTTGCTTTGTACAGCAAGGCATAGGGCGGAGGAAATGCCGACCAGTCCGCACCATAGATGGTGGCATTGGAATGCAATAGGTCCAAGCCAGCGACCAGTCGATGCCGAATCGTCCCGGTCGAGAAAGGCAGCACGAGGCGCGGCGTAATCGTCCGGGTACGGAGGTAGCGGTCATCACGTGTCGCGACCCCGAAACTTTCGTTGTAGGCCAAGTTGTCCTTGTCCCGGCTGGCCGCGTCCACATAGAGGGTTGCGCCGCCGAAATCATGCCTCCACCCGAGCTGCAATTGCTCGCTGCGTCGGGTCACGTTGTCATTGGGAGTGCCGGCCAGCTCGGGGTTTTCGCGCGATTGCGCTAGGCTCAGCGGGCCGGGCAACCGCAGCTTCTGTTCATCGGCTGCAACGGACAGATGCAATGTATCGTCCTCGCCCTGCCAGTCCAGATCGGCGGACAGGCTGTCGTGGTGATCGCTATTGTTATCGCGATAGTTCCGGGTGCGCTGAGTAGAGGCTTGTACCGTCAGCGCCAAGCTGTCCCCCTGTGCGTTGAATCGCGCACTCCCATCTGTCGTGTTGTAGTCGCCGAGTCGACCGATGAGCACGAGTCGTGGTTGATCCTTGAACGGCCCCTTGGTGATGATATTGATCACCCCACCCGTTGCGCCGCCCCCATACTGGACTGCGCCGCTACCACGTACGATCTCGATGCGCTCGATCGCCGACAACGGCAGCTGCGACAGCCGCGGTGACGACAGGTCGTTGTCGTTCTGGCGCACCCCGTTCACCAGCAGCAGTGTATTGCTACTAGCCGTCATGCCGAAGCCGCGAAGATCGACAGCACCATCCGAAGTGCCATCCAGGCTACGAATGGACACCCCCACCTGAGCAGCCAGCAGTTCCTGAACCGAATTGGCAGTGCTGTTGCGAATATCGCTGGCGGTCAGCACCTGGACGGTGCCGGCCAGACCGACACGCGGCGTCGGTACTCGCGACGCCGTCACCACTTCCTCGATTTCCGGTACCGTATCCGCAAGACTCGCCGAAGCGGCGAAAGCAGCGATCAGCATCAAGCTGATGCGCGTGGGGTTGAAGGTTTTCATCTTATTGGGCTCCCTGTGCCGCGCCGTCCCGCGCAGCGTCAGGCGGCAAGGCAAAGGGAAACGGCCGCGGGGCGGCCGTCATCCCGCGCCCGCCGCACGGTTGTCTGTCTACCCTTCCAGGCGGAAGGGCGGAACGCAGGCCGGTCTCCGGGCTCGCACGCACCGTCGCCTTCCCGGCCTTGGCCAGTGGCGGTCCCGAACATGTCCGGGGACGGTGGTCGCCGCATTCGCTCTTATGTGGAAAAGCGGTGCGGCGTGACGCTTACCGTTGCGGGGGCAGCGCCGGAATGTTCCGCTCAATGAGATGGTCGGAAGGCACCGGCTTCCCTGTTTCACCCGGGCGGAACCCGGGTACCTGCGCGGCCGTGATTATACAATCGACTCATGGTCGGCTTAAGGCATAATCAGTTTTTTTCATATATCCGACCATGTCTGTTGCCAATCTGTATCCCGAGGCACGTGCCGCAGCCAGCTCCCGGCAAACCCAACTGACCAAGCCTCCAGGCTCGTTGGGCCAGATGGAGGCACTGGCAATTTGGCTGGCCGAACGGCTCGACGGTACACCTGATCTGGCGCCGGCCATTGCCATATTCGCTGCGGACCATGGTGTTACCGCAGAAGGCGTCTCCGCCTATCCGGCCGAGGTCACGGCGGCGATGGTGCACAACTTCGCAGCAGGTGGTGCCGCCATTAATGTGCTGGCCCGACAAAGCGCAGCGACGCTGACCGTGGTCGATGTCGGCGTCGCAGCCGACCTGCCGCCGCTGCCCGGCGTGGTGTCGTCAAAGGCTGCCCCAGGCACGCAGAACCTGCGACTCCGGCCCGCTATGTCGGCAACGCAACGGGATACGGCCCTGGCGGCTGGTCGCGAGGCTGCTCGTCACGCCATCGCGGCGGGTGCCAATCTGCTGGTTGGTGGGGAAATGGGCATCGGCAACACAACCTCCGCCGCCTGCCTGGTGGCCGCGCTGACCGGCGCGCCCGTCGAACAGTTGGTCGGTCGTGGCACAGGCATCGATGATGCCGGCCTTGCCCGCAAGCGCGCCGTGGTAGACGACGCCTTGAAGCGCGCCTCTGCCACGACGGCAGCCGACTGGCTGGCCGAGGTGGGCGGCCTCGAAATTGCCGCACTCGCAGGTTTTTACCTGACTGCGGCGGAACACGGTGTGCCCGTGCTGCTCGACGGCTACATTGCCACCGCAGCGGCCCTAGTCGCCGCGAGACTGGAGCCCGGCGCCCAAGCCTGGTGGCTGGCCGCCCACCGTTCGCAGGAGCCCGGCCACCGTCTCGCGCTGGAGGCGCTAGGCCTGCAACCCCTGCTCGATTTCGGACTACGACTGGGGGAAGGTAGCGGTGCCGCGCTGGCAATCCCCGTGCTGCGCGCGGCTTGGGCATTACATCGCGAGATGGCCACCTTCGACGAGGCCGGCGTGCCGCGATGAATCAGGCAGGCTCCATCCGCCGCGTGGTGCTGCTGAGACACGGGGAAACCATCGCCGCTGCGGGCACCCTGCTCGGTCGTAGCGATCCGCCGCTGTCCGAAGAGGGTGTGCAGCAAGTCCGGCGCGCCCTCGCCCGGATCGATGCCTGGGGCCCGCCACTGGATCGGGTCATCACTTCGCCGCGACAGCGCTGCCGGCTCTCCGCCCAGGCGTTTGCCGCCTCCCGCCAGTTACCCTTTGACATCGGACCGGACTGGGCAGAGCTGGATTTCGGAGCCTGGGATGGCATGCACCTCTCCGACCTCCCCGCAACAGAACAGGCCCGCTACCAGCATTGGCGCGACGATCCGACACAGGAAGGGCCGCCCGGTGGAGAACGCTTCGACACGCTTCGTCAGCGCCTGACGCAGGCGCTTGCGTCGATTCCGGCTGCACCAAGAACCCTCGTTCTGACGCATGCCGGCGTGATCCGGACCTTACTCGCCGATGTGCTCCGGCTCCCGTGGGGATCCGTCAGCCAGATTGCGCTGCCGCATGCGGGCTGGGTGGAGCTGTCGCTGTATGGCGACGCCCGCCCTTACCTGATCGGACTCGGCGCCCCGGAGCCGGAACCATGATCAGATGGCTGCGCGAAGGCTGGAACCACTTCTGGCTGGCGACCCAGTTCCTGACCCGGCTTCCGACGCCGCCCGTCGTGTTTGACGAGGCCCGCCTGGCCGGGTCCGTCCGTAGCTTCCCGGCGGTGGGCGTGCTGCTCGGCGCGTTGATCACCGGCTTGGCGCTGCTCGGAAGTATGCGTGATCCGTGGCTGGGTGCCCTGCTCGCGGTGGTCGGCTGGGTTTTGCTGACTGGCGCCTTGCACCTGGATGGCCTGGCCGACCTGGCCGATGCGTTGGGCGCATCCCACCGCGACCCGGAGCGCCTGCTCGCCGTGATGAAGGATCCTCATGTCGGCAGTTTCGGCGTGGTCGCCATCGCGCTGCAGCTGCTGGTCAAACTGGTCCTGACGATGCTCATCTGTCGCAACGACGCAGTACCGGCATTGATACTCATCGCCGCCTGGGCCCGCTGGGCACCCTTGTGGTGGACGCTGGCACTCCCCCCGCTGGCGCCCGGCATGGCGGAGCGCTTCCGTTGGCAGCTCGGGCCACGCACCGTCGTGCTCTGGGCGATTCCCCTGGTTGCGGCCAGTGCCGCGCTTTCCCCCTGTTTATTGCTGGCACCCCTGCTAGCATGGGGATGGCGACTTTATCTGGGTCGCCGCATCGGCGGCGTAAACGGAGATTGCCTCGGTGCCGGCGTGGAATGCCTGGAATCCGGCCTGCTGCTGGCACTAGCCCTGCTTTCGTGAGGGTTTGCAAAACATGCTATTGGCAAATTAAGAAGACACGTTTACCCTTGTGCCGCCGGTTTGTACTGGTTGTGACCTAAACAGGGAGACATGAACCATGCAGAACCCGTATCAAGCACCCCAGGCGCACGTTGAAGACGTGTCCGCCGGTGGCGACCACGGCACGCTGATCGAAGGCGGTCGCAAGGTCGACGCTGGTAACGCAATGTCCTGGCTCGGTGGCGGCTGGACCTTGTTCAAGCAAGCGCCCGGAATCTGGATCGCCAATTTCATTATCTTCTTCATCATCCTGATGGTAGCGGGGCTGATTCCGTTCCTCAGCATTGTGCTGCAGCCGATTGCGACTGCGCTGCTAATGGGCGGCATCATGCTGGGCTGCCGCGCACTGGATGACGGCGAGCCGTACACCGTCGGCCACTTGTTTGCCGGCCTGCAACAGCACACCACCCCCTTGCTGGTCATCGGCGTCATCCAGCTGGTCCTGTCCATCGTGATGATGATCGGCATCGGCGTCCTGGCCATGATCCTGCTGGGCGGCTCGCTGCTGGCGGGCGGCGGATTGGGTGCTCTCTCCGGCGGCAACATGATGGGCGCGATGATGGCAGGCGGCTTCGGCATCAGCATGATCATCCTGATTGTGCTGGCGATGCTGCTTGGCTTGGCGGTCTATTCCGCCATCCTGTTCGCCCCGGCGCTGGTCGTGTTGCACGATCTCGCCCCGATGGACGCGGTCAAGGCCAGCTTCGGTGGCTTCTGGAAGAACTTCGTCGGCTTCTTGCTGTGGGGCATCCTCGCGATGGTGCTGACCTTTGTCGGCATGATCCCGATCGGCCTCGGCCTGCTGGTGGTGAGCCCGATGCTGATGGGCTCGATCTACGCCGCCTACAAGGATATCTACCTCGAAGCCTGATGCCTTGCCGGGCGGCGCACGGGTTCAACTCCTCGACACCGCCCGGACAGTCCCCACCCCGGAAGGGGTCGCCCTCACGCTACGCCTCGCCGGCCCCCTGTCGCGCGGGGCGGCGTGGGCGATCGACGTCCTGATCCGCATCGCCCTCTACCTGCTGCTCGGCATGGTGCTGGCCTTTCTCGGCAAGACCGGGCTCGGATTCTTCCTGATCGCCGTCTTTCTAATGGAATGGCTCTATCCTGCCTTGTGCGAGGCATACTGGCGTGGCGCCACCCCGGGCAAGAAGGCCATGAAGCTGGTGGTGCTGCATGATGACGGCACTCCGGTGGGCTGGTCCGCTGCGCTGATCCGCAATGCGCTCTGGCCGGTCGACTTCCTGCCCCTATGCTATGGCTTCGGCCTGCTGTGCACGCTGATCCAGCGGGACTTCAAACGGATCGGCGACATCGCCGCCGGCACGGTCGTGACCTACACCGAAGACAAGCGCCCCCGCATCAAACCGACCGATCTCCCCGCGCTCCCGCCGCCGCTGCCCTTGCGCCCGGACGAGCGCCAAGCCATCGTCGACTTCGCCAATCGAGCGGCCGCGTTGACACCGGAACGGGCCGCCGAACTTGCCGAGCTGACCGGCCCGCTTGTCGCCCCCTATCAGGGCGAAGCCGCACGGCAACGACTGCTGCGCATCGCGCGCTTTCTGTTGGGTGACCGACCAGCTCAGAACGGAACGGGCGCTTCCTCATGAAGCAAGCCGACTTCGACGCCCACTACCGTCCGGAGTGGCAGGCCTTTTCTGCCTGGCTGACGGAATCCGCCAAGCCGGCCCGGCGCCGCGCCAGCACAGACCTTGCCGCCGCCGACATTCCCGCCCGTTACCGCCGCCTGTGCCAGCACTTGGCGCTGGCACGCGACCGGCACTACAGCCCGGGGCTGATCGACGAACTGCATCGTCTGGTATTGGCTGGCCACCGGCAACTCTACGGCGCCCGCGAGCGGGACCTCTGGGCGTGGCTACGCTTCCTTCGCGTCGACGTCCCGACGCTGTTTCGTCAGCATGGCCGCTACAATCTGCTTGCCGCCCTGCTGTTCTTCGGGCCGCTGTTCGTCACCCTGATCGCGCTGCAATTCCATCCCGACTTGGTGTCCTATCTGCTGCCCAGCGAGACGATTCACCAGATGGAGCAGATGTACCAGCCCGGCAACGAAGTCCACGGTTATCCGCGCGAGGCGGACAGCGACGTGATGATGTGGGGCTTCTACATCTGGAACAACGTACGCATCGACTTCCAGTGCTTTGCCACCGGCTTGCTATTCGGCATCGGCTCCATCTTCTTCCTGGTCTACAACGGCATCGTCATTGGGGCCGTGGCGGGGCATCTGACCCGCATCGGATACACCACCACCTTCTGGAGCTTCGTCGCTGGACACAGCAGTTTCGAATTGATGGGCGTGGTGCTTTCCGGCGCCAGCGGCCTGATGCTCGGGCATGCCCTGATTTCTCCCGGCGGGATGACGCGAACCGCTGCCCTCAAAACCCGCGCGAAGTCCGCTATCCGGCTGCTGATGGGTGCCGCCCTGCTAACGGCGACGGCCGCATTCGTCGAAGCTTTCTGGTCGCCGCAGACCTGGATTCCACCTGCCGTGAAGTACGGGGTGGGCATCCTGTTCTGGTCGTTGCTGCTGTTGCACCTGCTGCAATCCGGGAGAGCCCGCCGTGCAGCTTGAACGCTTCCAACTGGCGTTGCGCCCCCGCAACGGGTGGGAAACCGTCGACCTCGGCATGCTGCTGACCCGTCAATGGGCAAAGTCCCTGTACGGTGTGTGGGCGCTACTCTGGCTCCCCGTGGCCGCCCTGGCATTCGGCGCCCTCTACCGCTGGCCGGGATACGCCTGGCTATTGGTCTGGTGGCTGAAGCCCCTGTTCGACCGCGCTTACCTGCACGTTATGTCCGGCGCCGTGTTTGACGCACCGCCCGGCGTACGCGCCACCTTGAAGCA
>CBIHQA010000002.1:0-28042 GCA_966211475.1 uncultured Neisseriales bacterium | reverse complement strand
ACCAAAAGACGAGGGTCAGCATGTTCACGCATGCTGACCCTTTTGTCCGTTTGGGTGGCACTCTGCGTGACTTTTCCTCTCATCGTCCGTTGACCATTGCAAGGACGGTCATCCCGTCCCTCGTCTCGCTGACCTTGTCGGTCAGCAGGGGGGGGGGGCAGGTCAGGATGTCTCCTAGTGCTGGGAAATTCCTTCTTTGGCATGCCCATGTCGCGTAGCCGCTATCCGTTAGTGCGGCAAAGGTCGCGCACTCGCGCCATGACCGAACCCGACCGAGCCGTACCACCGCGTTGCGGACATGCGCAATGCACGGGTCGATGCTGTGAGGCGAAAAACCAATCTTCTGTAGCTGCCATTGCAGCACACCTTGCCGCCCCTCTGGAGAGGGCGTACGGGTTCGACCCCCGTCCCGGCACTGTGTGCTGGGTCCGTCTGGTTCGATTCCCCCGGCAGGCACCGAACCCGCGCCGTAGTTCAATGGATGGAATGGCCGCTCCCACTTGGCAAATACCGATTCGGTTCCTGTCGGCGGGACCGTGGATGGTATCGGTGTGCTACAGACTCTTGGCCGGCGTTCCTCGGGCCGGTTGTCCCAGACCTTATTGACCAGGAACAGGTGGCAGTGTCGAATCAACTTCCTTCACGTTTCGGTAGCCGTTCCCAGTAGCACGTCACGCAACGCCGAGTCCTCAAGCGCATAGACGCCACGTGAAGCACGCCAGATCAGCGACTTCTCCTGCAGTGCCTGCAGTGCTGCCTGTACGGAGGGCACGTCGACCTTTGCCGCCGACTCGTCCGGCTCGCCCGCGCCTTTTAGTGCCTTCCGATACCTCTCCAGCGTGCCCGCTTCGAACGGCCGATAGTTCGCATCGCTCTCCGCGAGCACATACAACACGGCGGTTTGCAGTGGGGTAAGCGAATGAACCACGCGCATGGTTTCGGTGTTTGCGTTCTCGATTTGTTCCTCGACGGCCGTGGCGAATCGGGCTGATACGTCGGCGGCATCGATCTCGAAATCGAAGCGAAGGGCGTCCGCCGCGGCACCCAGCAACTCCGGGCGCCAGCCAGCCTTCTCGAACAGCGTCCAGACTTCGGCTGGATCCAACTGCGCCGCCAAGCCCACGTTCTGACAGAACCACTCGACGTAGCCCTTGCCCAGGTGCGGAAAGGTGACCAGCGGTGCACCATAGAACGCCTGGTCCTTGCTGTTGCGCAGCATGGCCAGCTTGTCCCGATTGGAGCCTGTGCAGACCAGGCGTAAGCCATGATGAGCGCTGCTATTGAGCTCGTCGCGGGCGGCCTTCAATGCGAACAGGCTGTCCATCCCGGCCTGGCTGGTGAGCGCATGCTGCGCCTCGTCGATCACGATCACGATCGGCTGTTTCACTTCATCCGAGAGCGCAGCCAACGCTTGTGCCAAGGTCACGTCTTTCCCAATTCCAATGCGATCAAGGGAGAAGTCGATGCCGCCTACCTTGCCACCGCTGATGCCAACCCCCTTGGCGATCTTCTTGATGGCATGGTCGTGCTTGCTCATCTCTGCACGGATCGCAACGGCGAGGAGGTCGCTCGGGTCGACGTTACGGTCCGCCCAGAGATCGGTATAGATGACGACCGCGCCCTTGTCCTGCAACGCCGGGCGCAGATCCTCACGAACGAATGTGGACTTCCCCGTCCGTCGAGGCGCGGCCAAGAAGACCCCCGAGGGCGATGCCGACGTGGGCGACGTGTGCAGGATCTGGGTCGCCAGTTGCCCGGCCAGAGCAGGGCGATGAAAGATCGAAGCGTTGACCATGGCTCACCTTTCTAGGGCGAATTATAGTCAATTATAAAACTCTATAGTCGCGCCCAGGCGCCCAGGCGCCCAGGCGCTCGGGCCGGGGCCGGTGCTGCCGGCGCTCGTTGGCACTGGCTCCGCGCCGGATGGCCTCGTCGTCGGAGAAGTCGGCATTGGCGGCGAGCCAGCCTTGTTGCTCGGCCACGGCGCGCAGCTCGCCGAGCTCAAGGGGTCGTGGGTTCGATTCCTGCCAGCGCACCAAAAGACGAGGGTCAGCATGTTCACGCATGCTGACCCTTTTGTCCGTTTGGGGGGCACTTTGCGCGACTTTTTCCGCTGCGTCACCTGTCCCCCACCCGCAGGATGCTCGTCCTGTCTCTGCTCTCGGTCATCTTGTTCGCGACCTCGATCAGCCGGGCCGCGGTCGATGCCGCGCAGCGCCGCCACATCGGCGGCTGAAAGCCGAGGCCTGTCCATGGCTCTTCCTTTGGCGCAGCGCTCGACACTGATTTCAGCCAGCGCCAAGCAACTCGTCGCGTGTCGGTGCAGGGATCTCGGATCAGATGTCCAAGCCGACGAAAGGCCGGAAGCCGCGCGAAGAGGAAGATCGCGCGATGTTCGCCTGCAAACCGGTCCGCTCGAAGCTCCGCTGGAGGTGCATCTGCACGTCGGAGGACCGCTACAGGCGGTGTCTGTGGTCAGGACGACTGCTTAGAGATCTGTTGGGGCGACGCGTACAGGCGGCCTTGGCTGGTGTTGCAGTCGTAGCAAGTGAGCGGAAATTTGTAGAACAATGGGGCGCTGCCGGCAGCGCCGTGCGGCAAGCGATACGCGCGCGGCTCTGTCACAGCGGGGTCATCGATACGTCGTCGGGGGGAGGTAGCAGCCCATGCAACTGAGCAGTCCGTTGTTCGGAGTGGTGGAGACGGGTCCCGATCATTCCATCTATGTCGTCTCGGCGATCACCTCGAACGGCAGGCCGTCGCATTGCAGCCTGTTCGTGAGCGATGAAATCTTCACTCGCCCGGAGCATGTCGAGAAGGCCGAACGCCTCCTCGATCGCCTGGAGCGGATCGACCAGATGGCTCGCAAGGAGATCGCTGCCGGGCTGGCTGCCGCCAATGCCACCATCGTCGACTTCATCGACTACCACCTGGAAGAGACGCCGGACGAGGTGGCCGCGAAGCTGGGGGTGGGCCGGGTCGGATACGACGTCTTCGTGGCGGGCCTGGACCTGTGCGGGGTGATGGTTCACCTGAACGAAGACCGGGTTCGGCTGGGCTGCGACTATTCCATCGGCAAGGATTTTTCCGACCAGCTCCTGGCGGTCAAGTTCGACGAGGACGGCGAGTTCCTCGACATTGCACACGAGAGCTGACAAGGCGCGTGTCCGGGGAGCCTTGCCGGGGAGGCCGGCCCCTTCTTTCATTCGCCTTCACGAAGGATTCCATGGAGGACCGGTTGCACGCCCGCCCTGGGCATCCGATTGCCGGAGCTGATGCCGCCCGGTGGCAGTTTCGCGCTGGTGAAGGCGCCGCCGGCGCATTCGACGGCTTGAGCCGCCGAATGAGGGATTCCGCTTGTCAAGCCGCAGGCGGCCATCGTCGATCGAAGGTGTCTGCCGCTGCGGCCGATGTCACGACCCACCCGCTCCGCAGCTCCTGCCTCCGCCGCATCAGCAAAAGACCCAGTGCCGCGCCCAGCAGCAAACCCAGGCTCGTATCAGGCGTGCCGTGCGCACTGGCGCTGGCGCTGCAGCCGCCGCCTCCACCTCCATCGAGGCCGTCGGCACCGGACGAGGGCGAATCGGATCCTGCGGCGGCAATCGTCAAGGCAAAGGCGGTCTGGCGACTGATGCCGCCCGCCGTGCCGCTGACGGTGATCTGGTAGGAACCGGGCGCGGTGCCAGCCGCCACCTGGAGCGTGAGGGACGTGCTGCACCCGGGAGAGCAGTTCGCCGGTCCATAGCTGGCGGTGACGCCGCGCGGGAGCCCGGCCGTGGAGAACACCAGGTTCCGCGTCGTGCCGGAGAGCAGGCTGGCCGTGAGTGTGTTGGTGACCTGCTGGCCCGCGACGACGGATCGTGCGCCGGCATGGTCGAGCGCGAAATCGAAGTCCCCTGCCGGTGCCGCGGCCTGGGTGGTGGCGTTCGCCACGCTGGACAGCGCCGAGGCATGGCCGGCGGCGTCCAGGGCTGCCACCCTGTAGCCGTAGCCCGTGCTGGCCGCCAGGCCGGTGTCCTCGTAGGCGGTCGTGGCTACGACCGCCACGAGCGTGTCATTGCGATACACGCGATAACCGGTGACCGCGACGTTGTCGGTTGCGGCCGTCCAGGTCAGTTGGATCCTGGAGTTGGACACGGCAGTGGCCACCAGGTCGGTCGGGATGGTGGGCGCCACGGTGTCGCCGGACGCCAGCTTCGTCAGCGTCAACACCGAGGCCTGGCCGGCATTGATGCCCACCGCCGTGATGGTCACCAGGCCCCAGGCGTCCACGGTGGCGACACCGCTGCCGCCGGTCGAATTGCTCCAGGACACCTGTTCGCCGGGCGCCAGCAGGAACTGCTGAAGCCGGCGCGGCGTGACGTCCACCGTCATCCGGCCCTGTGCGAGGCGGTTGGACAGGCGGACGGACCACTGCTGCGGCTGGTCGACGATGTCGCTCCACGCGAAGCCGAGGTTGATGCCTCCCACCAGGTCTCCGCTCGTCGGGCTGCCATTGCCGGGATCGTCATCGATGGAGCTGTTGCCGAATGCCGGATAGCTCTTGTTGAGCGCGAACAGCTCGGGTGGATAGTCCTGGCGGATGATCGCCATCGGCTCCGTGCCGGTGCTGTGGTTGCCGTTGTTCCAGGCGAAGGCGAAGCCGTGGTGGTTCGCCCTCATGGCGTTCACGAAATCGAGCTGTTCCGCCCAGGTCGCATAGCCGTCCTGTCGCCCGATCGACCAGCCGACGAAGGGCAGGTCCGCATGTCGCGCCGCCACATAGGCGACGGAGTCCATGCGATCGAAGTACCGGGTGCTGCCGTCCGACATCAGGGGAACCACGCCCGATGCCTGGGTCAGGTTGGTGGGGCCTCCCGGCGCCAGGTTGGGCAGGGCCGTCTGGCGCATGCGTGGCAAGGTGGGGAAAAGTGCAGCGAAGCGTTCCGGGCGACGCAGCGCATACGACATGGTTCCCCAGCCGCCCATCGAGGTGCCGTCGGCATAGATGCGGTTCGGGTCCGCCCCGTAGCGGGCCATGGCCCACTGCAGCATCCAGTCGAGGCGTTGCTCGGTGAAGGAATGGGCCCGGGCCGGGGTGCCCGGGGCAGCCCCCTGCGGAACGATGTTGTAGCCGAACCAGAAGGTTTCGAAGCCCTGGGCGCCGTTGGGATGTTCGAGGGTGTCCCGGGTGATCAGCCGCAGCTGGTGGCCGCTGGCCAGGCGCCACTCCTGCACGCCGAACGCCGTCTGCAGGCCGTCCCGGTAGCCCATGCTGGCATCGCCGAAGAACTCGTAGTAGTCGGAGCGCTCGTCCGGCGGGCCGCCGCCGGCACTGCTGGCGTGCAGCGACAGCAGCAGCGGCAGGCCTTGCTGCCCGGTGACCGCCACCCCGGGATACACCGACGCGGCGGTGTGGTGCAGGATGGGCGACAGGGGCGACACCGATTCCATGACCGGTGCCGTCATGCTGTTGGCGCCGGCCACGAGAGGGGCGTCCACGCCTGCCGCCGTGTCCCGCGCCACCACGGCGTAGTAGGCGGCGCCGTTCGCCGACGCCGTGTGCACGGCCAGGCCGCTCCACAGGGGCAGCGGTGTTCCGCCTTCCACGATGATCGCCATCGGCTTGCTGGCGTCGGTGCGGTCCTTCATGTTGAAGGCATAGCCGAACCGCTTGCCGGAAAACGGCAGGACGTCGGCGGCGATGGGTGTCGCGTTGGGCAGCGTGGCCGGTGTGATGGGCGCGCTCGCGCGATAGACCGTGTAGCGGTACTTCGCCCCGGCCGTGCCGGGTTCGGCATCCATCCAGGTGATGAAGGTCTGCCCGTGGTGGTGCTGCGCCTGGATGCCGCTGACCGCGGCGGCCGCGGGCAGCGCAGCGAGCAGCATCAGCGCCAGAGGCGTCGCAGCGGCACTGCGCCTCCGGCAGGAACGCATGGTGTCGTGCCTCATGGCCGCCGGCTCTTGAACGAATCGTGCCTGTCACCGCTCCTGGAGCCGGCGTTGGCGGGGCGTGCTGCAATCGAAAAATCCGATCGAGTCGGCATCTGGGGAGGCATGGCTTCTTCTTTCATGGCATCGCGAGCTTCTGCCGGCGCCCATGAGTGAGGCGGTCTGGTGACGCAGACGTTCCAGCGTGTATCGAGCCTGTATTGTTGATGCCAGCCCGATGCGCCGCGTGACCACCGGTCGGGTGCAAGGCACCGCCTGTCTGAAGCCGGGCCTTCGAGCCCGCAAGCATCGCCATGACTTGCGGTGGTCTCTGCCGCGCCGTGTCCACGAGGATCGACTCGCGAGCCATGAAGGCCCGATCCTCGTGAGATGGGTGCCGGGCCGTCGGCCGGCGAGCCCCGGGGGCATTCCTGCCCCTGCCCGCAGCGCGATCGCGTGGCGGTGGCAATGGATTCGGTCAGCCTGGTATTCACGCCACGTTTCGCGTCGCGATGTCCAGGCCTGCCGGCTCGCGCGATCAGGTCGCTTCGCGCTCGGCGGCGAGGTAGCGCTCATAGGCCGCGCTGTCGTAGACGCGGTCTAGCGTCGGCACCAGCTGGACCTCGACGCCGCCGAACTTGCGCTTGAACGTGCTGATGTCTTGCCATGGATGGTCCGCTTCGTTCTCCGGGGCGACGCCCCAGAAGTCGTACCACTCCATGCCGGCCGCCTTCGCGGCACGCATGATCTCGAAGTGGAGCAGGTAGGGCGACATCACGCGCCGGTGCAGCACCAGCGACCCGCCGAAGAAGTAGGTCGCGCGCCGGCCGAAGCGCACGACCAGCGCGGCGGCCAGGCGCCGGCCGCGGTATTCGGCGAAGAAGAGCGACACCTTGCCTTGAGGGCCCAGCTCCGAGACCAGGCTGCGGAAGTAGCCGGGGGGTTTGGTGTCCAGCCTCTGGCGCTCCGAGGTGCGGCGCTGGATCCGCAGGAAGTCCGCCAGGCCCTGGGCCGAGTTGTCCTCGACGACGCTGACGCCGTGGCGCTGCGCCACGCGCACGTTGTAGCGGCCCTTGGGTTTCATCCGCGCCAGGATGTCTTCCTCCGAGGCACGAAGGTCCACGCACAGCGTGCTCCTGGGCTCCACGAAGTTGTCGCAGAACGCGGGTTCGCGGAAGCCGCGGACGAAGCCGGGCAGGTCCTGCCAGCGCGGCTCGATGCGCAGGTGACTGACCGTGGCGTCCTCGGCCCGGGCGTGGCGCTCGACGCTGGCGAGCACCTCGTCGAAGACTTGCGCCGCCGTGCCCTGGTCGTCGGGCAGCACCGGCCCGTCCTGGATGTAGTAGAAGCATTGCCCCGGGCTGTGCTGCCACTTGCCGACCAGGGCACCGCCGACGATGGTGTGGCCGTCCTTCAAGGTCACGGCGAAGTATTCGTAGCCGATGTCGGCGCGGAACCTCGCCCACAGCGAGGATTGCATGAAGCCGGTGTCCGGCGTGCCTTCGAGAAAGCGGTCCCAGGCTGCCCAGCGGTCCGCGTCGGGCAGCACGGCGGGTTGCGGGCAGGCGGGCGTGGCCCCATCCTGCCGTGGGTGGAGCTGGGCGTCGGGTTCCATGTGCAGGTCCTTGTGAAGTTGCCGGCGGCCCGCCCGGCTCAGGTGCCGGTGGCTGCGGGCCGCGCGTTGGGAAGTGCCGACAGTGCGCTGCCGCTCCCGCGCCGCCCCAGTGCGGCGAGGTCGATGACCCGGTCGGCCGAGCGGATGGTCTCGGGCCGGTGCGCGACGATGATGCGTGTCAGCGGCATCGCCCGGATCGCGCCGCTGACGAGCTTCTCGTTCGTCACGTCGAGGTGGCTGGTGGCCTCGTCGAGGAGCAGCACGCAGGGCCGGCGGTAGAGCGCGCGTGCGATCAGCAGGCGCTGCTTCTGGCCGCCGGACAGCACCGTGCCCATGTCGCCGATCAGGGTGTGGTAGCCCATCGGCATCGCGGCGATCTCGTCGTGCAGGGCGGCGAGGCGGGCGGATTGTTCGATCCGGCGCGCATCGGGCCGCGTGGAGAAGAAGCAGATGTTGTCGGCGACCGATCCGGCGAACAGCTGGTCGTCCTGCATCACCACGCCGATCATCGCGCGCCAGCGTGCGGCCCCCAGGTGCGCCAGCGACTGGCCATCGATCAGCAGTTCGCCTTGGACCTGCGGCAACAGGCTGGCGAGGATCTTCAGCAGGGTGGTCTTGCCGCAGCCCGAGGCGCCGACGATGGCGACGGTCTCGCCGGCCTCGACCTTGAAGTCCAGGCCGTCGAGCACCCAGGGGTCGGTCTCGCTGTAGCGGAACCCCAGGTTGCGGGCCTCGATGGACACCGGCTCGCCGCCGGCGTCGTCCGGCGGGGTCTGGCCGCGCTGCTCGGGCCTGGACAGGGCGATGTCGGCCAGCCGCTCCGCATGCAGGCGCAGCATCGACAGATCGACCGCACGGTCGATCAGGGTGCTGACACGGCCGAGGAACTGGTCCTTGTAGGCGATGAAGGCCAGCAGCATGCCGATCGACATCTGCTTGGCCATCACCTGGTTGGCGCCCAGCCAGACGACGAGGATCGCCAGCGAGCCCACCAGCAGGGAGTTGGCGATGCGGAACAGCAGCCGCAGCTTCTGCGTGGTGAGCTGCCGGTTCACCGTCTCGACCATCAGGTTCATCCAGTGGGCGCGGCGTTCGTCCTGGCCGTTGAACAGCTTGATCGTCTTGATGCCGCGCAGGGTCTCGAGCAGGTGGCTGTCGCGCCGGGCGCTCCACACGATGGACTCCGCCGAGGCATGGCGCAAGGGCGTGTACGACAGCCAGCGCAGCAGGGCGTAGAGCAGGGCGCCGCCCACCACGACGGCGGCCAGCGCCGGTGCGAAGACGAACATGATGACGAGCGTGATGCCGGCGAGCAGCCCGTCGAGCACGGTCTCGATGACGTCGGTGGTGATCGCCTGCAGGATGCTTTCCTGCGAGCCGAAGCGCGACATCACGTCGCCCAGGTGGCGGGCCTCGAAGAAGGCCGACGGCAGGTTGACCAGGTGGCTGAACAGGTTGGAGCGGCCTTGCACCTTGAGCGAGGCGCCCAGCACGATCAGGATCCAGCCGCGCATCGCCGAGACCGTGGTGCGCAGCAGCAATAGCAGCCCGAAGCCGAGCGCCAGCACGAGCAGCAGTTCGGCGTCGCCGGCGAGCAGGGCGTGGTCGACCACCCATTGCATGAACAAGGGGCTGGTGACGGCGAACACCTCGATCGCCAGGGCGAGCAGGAACAGCTGCACCAGCGAGCGGCGCAGGCCGACCATGCGGCCGAGCACCGATCGCATGCGCACGCGCGGCATGGGCTGGGCCGGCTCGAGTTCGCAGGTCGAGGTGAGCTCCAGCGCGATGCCGGTGAAGTGCCTGGACACGACCGCCATCGGCAGCCGGCGCACGCCGACGGCCGGGTCGTGGATGACCACCGCATCGCTGCCGGCGCTCTTGAGCACGACGAAGTGGTTCAGGTCCCAGTGCAGGATGCAGGGCATGTTCAGCCGCGGCAGCTCGTCGAGTTCCAGGCGCACCGGCCGCGACGCGAAGCCCAGCCGTTCGGCCATGCCGACCAGGTGGTCCAGGCTGGCGCCCTTGAGCGAGACGGTCAGGCGCCGCCGCAGCTCGGCGATCTCGCAAGGCTGGCCGTGGTAGCCGGCGATCATCGCCAGGCAGGCGAGCCCGCATTCGGCAGCCTCGGTCTGGGTGGTCATCGGCAGCCGGGCGCCCCAGCCGAATGCGAGCCGGTCGATCGGGTTCATCCGGGCTGCCCGGTGACGGTGTACAGGGGGTCGAGCACCCATTCGTACAGGCGCCGCCGCTCCAGCGCGACGTGGGCCTCCAGGGCCATGCCGGGTTGCAGCGGTACCTGCGCGCCGTACGCGGTCACCGACTGCCGTGCCAGGCGCACGGTGATGCGGTAGATGGGCTCGGCCGTGCCGCCGGCGGCGAGGCCGGTCAGGCCGGACAGGCCGGCGAGCTGCGGCGGCAGCTCGCCGGGGCTCAGCGCGGTGCGCGAGACGTTGGCCACCACCCCCTCGTAGTGCCCGAAGCGCTGGTAGGGATAGGCCTGGTAGCGCAGCAGCACGCGCTGCCCCGGCCGGACGAAGCCGACCGCGCGGCTGGGGCTGTACAGGTGCGCCTCCAGCCGGGTGTTGGGGGCCACGATGGCCAGCAGCGGGGCGGCGATGTCGGCGCGTGCGCCGGGCACGGCGTGGATGGCGGTGACGCTGCCGGCCTGCGGCGCGGACACGACGATCTCGCGTTTCGCCTCGGCCTCGGCGTGCTCCTGCTCCAGCTGCGCGATGCCGCGCTCCAGCAGGGCGATCTCCTTGCCGAGCTTGAAGGGCAGGTCGGCGTGTTCGGCCTCGACCCCCTCGCGCTCGCGGATCGCCGCCAGCCGGCTGCGCTCCAGCGCACCCAGCCGGGCCCGCTGCTCGAGCAGTTCGGACTGGATCAGCTGCAGGCGTATCTCGGAGATGAAGCCCAGGCGGTATTGCTCGCGGTGCAGCGCCTCGGAGCGGCCGGCGATCTCCACGCGCGCCTGCAGCAGCTTGATCTCGCGCTCGATCTGCGCCTGCTCGGCCTGCAAGGCCCCGACGCGGTGGGTGAACGCCCGGTCCTGCTGCGCGAGCAGCAGGCGTTGCTGGTTGCGCTCCTCGGCCAGGCTGGCACGCCGCTCGGCCAGCCGTTGCATGACCTGGGCCTGGGTGGCCCCCAGCGTGGCGCTCTGCAACTCGTCGGACAAGGTGAGCAGCCGATCGCCCTTTTGCACGGATTGGCCTTCGATGACGTGCAGGCCGCTCACCACGCCCGGCCGCGGCGCGAACACCCTCACCATGCCCTGCTCCGGCAGCAGCCATCCGTTCACGCGAGCGGTGCGGGTGAAGCTCGCGAACACCAGCAGGCAGAGGATGGCGGTGGCGGCGGCCACGCCGACCAGGGTGAACATCCTGTGCGAAGTGCGTGCCGCCAGCAGCACCGTGCCCATCCATTGGGTCTGGCGCTCGGCGAGTGCCTCGGCCCGGAACAGGCGGGTGTCGGCGCCGTCGCCGGCCGGGCCCGTGCCCGGCGCCTTGGCCGCGGCCTGGACCAGCGCCCGGCCAGGGGCTTCCTCGGCGTCGGGGACGGACGGGTCGCTGCGCGGCTTGTTCATGCTCATCCCGGCCCTACTCCGACAGCAGGTGGTCATGCACCTCGAAACTGATGTCGACCTGCCTGGTCCTCTTGCGGATGGGCAGCAGCTTGCGCAGCTTGTGGTTGAAAAAGTCCCGGACCAGCGGGGGGCGCGCGGACTCGAAGTAGAACTCGGGAGCCTCCGCGACCCGGCTCTTGGCGGCCATGGAGAGTTCATCGACCCGCGTGGCCATCTGCACGATGCAGGGCGCATGGGTCAGGCCGGCGGCGCGCAGCGCGACGACGCGGTGGTAGCCGTTGTTCAGCAGCACCCGCTTGCCGACCCGGACCGCGTTGAGGAAGTTGGGGCCGAAGCCGACCGCCAGGCCGACGATGCCGGACACGGCCCCGACGCTGTCGTAGCCGCTGACCTGCCCGGGGGTGAGCAGCACCGACTCGTGGAAGCGGAAATCGGTGGACGGTGAGCGAAAGACATAGCGGTGCGAGCCGACCTTGCGGATGCTCACCCGGGTGTCCGGATCGTCCAGGGGCAGGCAGATGCGGAACAGGCCGGCAGGGGTGCAGCCGCTGCCGGCGCGCGCCGCGCAGGCCTCGACGAACCGGCGGGTGACGTGCTGCTGGCAGACGATCAGGCTGTCGAGATGGACCATCTCGAAGCGGGTCGGCAAGGTGTTGAAGGCGCGGCGGAAGCGCGGGTGGGCCTCGACCGGTGCCGCCAGCGCGGCGAGTTCCGGATCGAGCGGCCGATGCGAACCCTGGTTGGCCAGGCCGGCCTCGGTCTTCTCTAGGGCCAGGTAGTGGTCGTTCGCGGCGCGCCACTCGGCCGTCAGGGCGACCCGGTCCATCGAGTCGCCGTTCACCACGGTGGACTCGACGAACTCCAGCAGCCGGCTCAGCGGGGGCTGGCCCAGCAGCCAAAGCTCCTCGTCGCCGCTGCTCGTCGGCCACAGGGGCGGGTCGTTGGCGGCTTCCGGGTGCCCGGAGCGCGCCGCCGTGTCGGCCGTGGGAGGGTTCAGGGGCCTGAGCATCGCTGCGGTCCTTGCTTGGTGTGCCTGCGCTGGGGACGGAAGAACCCCGGCCGCAAGGCCGGGGCACGGAAGGAGGCGTCAGCCTCCTGTCGGTCCGCTAGTGCCGGGACTTGCTCTGATGGCACTTGCTCTTGCTGTGGCTCTTGCTCTTGCTTTTACTCTTGCTTTTGCTCTTGCTCTTGCTTCCACGGCCGCCGCCGAGCAGGCCGCCCAGCAAGCCGCCGAGCGATCCGCCATAGACGAGCTTGAGTTCTTCGGTGTTAAGCGTTCTCATGTCTGATCCGTCCTTATTGTTGAAGTGAGACAACAAATTTGCCCCGCGCACCGGAGCCCCGGGGTTCCGCGGCACGAGACGCCCTGCCAGCACCCTGTCGGATGGAGCGCTGGCGATGTGGTGACCGGAGACGGGAATGCGGAAGCCCTTCCGCGTCGAACGACAGAGAGAATGAAACGATGGCTCATGCGCTGAGCCAGCCGAAGGCAGGGCCTGTCCGGCTGCTGCACGGACTGCTCAGGAGGTGAATCTATCGAGCCATGTGGTGATGGTAGGTTCGGCGGCGCACTTGCACGATCCCTACATTGCCCACCCTGGCGGGCCCGATGCGCCGCGATGCCTCGTCGACAGGGGATTGCCGGCGGCAGATGTCCTGAAAACTGCAGTCGGCCGAAACGGACTGTCTCCGGCACGAGTCGACGGGGGCTCGGGCGCCTGCGTATTCCACGCGATCCCGGACACCGTTCCGCCGTGATGGCGGACAGCATTCCACGATGATGGCGGACGCTGTTCCAGGCTGATGGCGGACGGCATTCCATTCTGATGGCGGACACCGGGAGGGTGTTCTGAGTGACCCAACGAGGCATAGGCTGCCTCGTCAAGGGGCCTCCCGTGACCGTCCCGTGGCCGGCGCTTCGCCTGCAGTTCGGGCAAGAGTACTGCGGCGTTCGTGCCGAGGACGATTTCCGCACGAGCTTCTTGCTTGCCCTACCCAAAGTGCTGGCGGAATACCCGCGAGCGAAGGTCACCCGATACCCTGGCGGGCTGGAGCTGCACGCCTCGCCACCACCCGTGGAACCACGGGTCTTTGCGGTGAGTCCGCCCCTTCGTCCGCGATGCGAGAGGAGCGGTGCATGAACAACCTCATCCAAAGCCTGAAGGCCAAGACGCTTACAAGCTCCAGCCTTCTGCAGCAGATTGCGTCCGACCGCTCGCGCAGAGCCGACTGCTTACCTGACACCGAACACGACTACCTACGACTCGGTCAATCGCTGCTCGCCCGAGCCAATGTAGCGCAGGGAGGGCTCATCGGCGTGGTGTCGGACACCCGGCGTCCGACGACATTTCAGAAGCGCATGTCCGCCCTGCGTTTCACGCTGCAACAACGGCAGTTGGAGCTGCTGGGCGGCATCATCGAGCCCGTTTCGGATGAGCAGGCGCGGCGACTCATCGCAGCCTTCGACGAACAGATTGAGCGCGTTCAAGCACTGATTGAGCTTCGGCGCAGAGGCTTGGGCGGTCCACGAGCGCTGCGCAACAGCAAGCGACGCGCCCTCAGTGGGCTACCCGCTGACTGGCGGGTCCAACTCTGCAAGCGCGGGCGTGCAGGACGGTATGGCGCTGCAATGTTGGTCGCGGCTCTGACGGGGTGAATGGGCTGCGGACGCCAAGCGGCATGGCGATGCGGCTGCCGTCAGCCAAGGGTTGGGCCACCTGTCTCCCAAGACACAGCGGGTTTACGGCACAGCATCGCAGGGCAAGCCGCCGCGCGCCTTGAAACCATCGACCATTGAAGCGGGTCGGCCTATCAAGGGCTCGGCCGCCGATGTTGCTCCGTCCGACCCCGACGACCCAGAGTCAGCAGGCTGATCCGTAATGCTGGAATGGGGTAATCACTGGCTTATTGGGGTAATTAAGCATCAATATACCCCAATTTGCAGTAGTATTACCCCATTCCTCCTCGTCCGGATGCTGCTGCATGCAATCACTCTCGCCAGACTACCTCGCCAAGCTGCGCTTCGACGCGCAGCAGCTGGCGACGTTGCGCGCCCTGGGTGAGTACAGGGGCAAGCAGCAGCTTTTCGTGGCGCAATCGCCGGAGGTCTTGAGCGATCTGCGGCAGGTGGCAGTGGTCGAGTCCACCGAGTCGTCGAACCGCCTGGAAGGCGTGATCGTCGCCGCGCACCGCCTCAAGTCACTGGTGCTCAAGAATGCCACGCCGCAAAGCCGTTCCGAGCAGGAAGTGGCGGGCTACCGCGATGCCTTGAGTCTGATCCATGAGAGCGGCGAGCAGATGCCGTTTTCCGAAGGCACGGTCCTGCAGCTACACGGCATGCTGTACCGCTACATGCCGCAACCAGGCGGGCACTGGAAGGCCACCAACAACGACATCGTCGAGCGTCACCCCGATGGCAGCTCGCGTATCCGCTTTCGACCGGTCGCGGCGCACCTCACCCCCATTGCGATGGCGGGCCTGATCGCGCGCTACCGCTTGGCCTTGGATCAGCACTTGGCAGACCCCTTGGTGCTGGTGCCGCTGGCCATCCTCGACTTCCTGTGCATCCACCCCTTCCCAGATGGCAATGGCCGCATGGCTCGGCTGTTGACCCTGCAGCTGCTCTATCACTTCGACTATGCGGTGGGCCGCTTCATCAGCCTGGAGCGGATCTTCGAAGAGTCGAAGGAGAGCTACTACGAAACGCTGGAGGCCAGCTCCCAGGGCTGGCACGAGGCTGCACACAACATCGCCCCATGGCTCGACTACTTCTGGGGCGCCCTGCTGCGCGCCTACAAGGAATTTGAAGAGCGCGTGGGCACCATCGAGCGCGGCCGGGGCGCCAAGGGCGACCGCGTTCGCTCTGAAATTCTCAAACGCCAACTGCCCTTCTCCATCTCGGAGATCGAGGAAGCCTGCCCCGGCATCAGCCGCGACATGGTGCGCGTGATTCTGCGCGCGATGAAAGCTGAGGGACTGATAGCGCCAAACGGCAAGGGACGCGCTGCCAAATGGGTCAAGCTAGATAGAGGTTTTCAAAGCCTTGGTCGGAACGATCAATAGCTGAGCAAAAGCAAGCGGCGAGAGGGAGCAAAAAGATGACGAAAACTGAAGCCCAAACCAGATCGGAACTGATCGACCAGCAACTTGCCTTGGCAGGTTGGGACGTGAAAGAACCGACCCAGGTTGTTGAGGAATTCGACATCCTTACCGCGCTGGCCGATGGGGTGGAGGAGCCGCACACGCCCTACGAGGGCCACCAGTTCAGCGACTACGTCCTGCTTGGCAAAGATCGCAAACCCTTGGCCGTGATCGAGGCCAAGAAGACCAGCCGCGATGCTGCCATTGGCCGTGAGCAGGCCAAGCAGTACTGCTACAACATCCAGAAGCAGCTGGGCGGTGAGCTGCCGTTCTGCTTCTACACCAACGGCCATGATCTGTATTTCTGGGATTTGGAGAACGCCCCTCCGCGCAGAGTGGTCGGCTATCCCACCCGCGACGACCTCGAGCGCTTTGCCTACATCCGCCGTAACCGCAAGCCGCTGACACAGGAATTCATCAACACCTCGATCGCCGGGCGCGACTACCAGATCCGCGCGATTCGCTCGGTGCTTGATGGCATCGAGCAGAAGAAGCGTGACTTCCTGCTGGTGATGGCCACCGGCACCGGCAAGACACGCACCTGCATTGCCATGGTCGATGCCTTGATGCGCGCCGGGCACGCAGAAAAAGTGCTATTCCTCGTGGACCGCATCGCTTTGCGTGAACAGGCACTGGCCGCCTTCAAGGAGCACATGCCCAATGAGCCGCGTTGGCCCAATCTGGGCGAAAAGCTGATTGCCACGGATCGCCGCGTCTACGTTGCGACCTACCCGACGATGCTCAACATCATCCGGGACGAAGCGCAGCACCTGTCGCCGCACTTCTTCGACTTCATCGTGGTCGATGAGAGCCACCGCTCCATATACAACACCTTCGGCGAAGTCCTCGACTACTTCAAAGCCATCACGCTGGGTCTGACGGCCACGCCGACCGACATCATCGACCACAACACCTTCCAGCTTTTCCATTGCGAAGACGGCATTCCCACGTTTGCCTACACCTATGAAGAAGCCTTGAACAACGTGCCTCCCTACCTCTGCAACTTCCAGGTCATGAAGATTCAGACCAAGTTCCAGATGGAAGGCATCAGCAAGCGCACCATTTCGCTGGAAGACCAGAAGAAACTGATCCTCCAGGGCAAGGAAGTTGAAGACATCAACTTCGAGGGCACCCAGCTCGAAAAGCAGGTGATCAACAGGGGCACCAATACCCTGATCGTCCGCGAATACATGGAGGAGGCCATCAAGGATGCCAACGGCGTGCTGCCAGGCAAGACCATCTTCTTTTGCGCCACCAAGGCCCATGCCCGGCGCATGGAAGAAATCTTCGACAAGCTCTACCCGCAACACCACGGTGAGCTGGCCAAGGTGCTGGTGTCGGATGACCCGCGCGTCTACGGGAAAGGCGGCCTGCTCGATCAGTTCACCAACAACGACATGCCTCGCATCGCCATCAGCGTGGACATGCTCGATACCGGCATCGACGTGCGCGAAATCGTCAACCTCGTGTTCGCCAAGCCGGTCTACTCGTATACCAAGTTCTGGCAGATGGTCGGGCGCGGCACACGTCTGCTGGAAACCAGCAAGCCCAAGCCCTGGTGTCTGGAAAAAGATGTGTTCCTGATCCTCGACTGCTGGGACAACTTCGATTACTTCAAGCTCAACCCCAAGGGCAAGGAGCTCAAACCGCAGTTGCCGCTGCCGGTGCGGCTGGTGAGCCTGCGCCTCGACAAGATCGAGAAGGCCGAGGACAGCGGCCATGCCGACATCGCTGCGCGGGAAATCACCAAGCTCCGCCTGCAGATTGCGGCGCTGCCCAAAGAGTCGGTGGTGATCAAGGAAGCCGCCGCTACGCTGGCGCGGCTGGACGACGACAACTTCTGGATCAGCCTCAGCCACGACCGGCTGGAGTTCCTGCGCGCAGAAATCAAGCCGCTGTTCCGCACCGTGTCCGAGGCCGACTTCAAGGCCATGCGCTTCGAGCGCGACCTGCTGGAGTACTCGCTGGCCGTTTTGAGCGAAGAACAGGAACAGGCCGACACCCTCAAGGAAGGCATCGTCGAGCAGATCAGCGAACTGCCGCTCTCCGTCAGTTTCGTCAAGCAGGAAGAGGCCCTGATCCGCGCCGCGCAAACCAGCCATTACTGGGCCAAGGCGGATGAAAACGCCTTCGACGACCTGGTCGCCAAACTCGGCCCGCTGATGAAATTCCGCGAGCAATCCACCGGCCAGGAACAAACCCACCTCGATCTGGCCGATGAGCTGCAAAAAAAGGAATGGGTGGAGTTCGGCCCACAGCACGAGGCGGTCAGCATCACCCGCTACCGCGAAATGGTGGAAAACCTGATTGCCGAACTCACCGCGCACAACCTGGTGCTGCAGAAGATCAAGAACGGCGAGGCAGTGAGCAGCGAAGAGGCCAACGAACTGGCCGAACTGCTGCACGAAGAACACCCGCACATCACCGAAGACCTGCTGCGTCAGGTCTACAAGAACCGCAAGGCGCGCTTCATCCAGTTCATCCGCCACATCCTGGGTATTGAAGTGCTCAGGAGCTTCCCGGACGAGGTCAGCGCCGCCTTTGACCAATTCATCCGCGCCCACACCACGCTCAGCGGCCGGCAGATGGAATTCCTCAATCTGCTGAAGGGCTTCATCATCGAGCGCGAAAAGGTGGAGAAGAAAGACCTGATCAACGCCCCCTTCACGGTCATCCATCCGCAAGGCATCCGTGGCGTGTTCAGCCCACTTGAAATCAACGAGATCCTGCAGCTGACCGAACGGTTGGCTGCCTAAATAACAGGGTACACCATGCTGCAAAACAACCCCGAACTCAAAAGCAAGATAGACCAGCTCTGGAACAAGTTCTGGAGCGGCGGCATCAGCAACCCGCTCACCGCCATCGAGCAGATCACCTACCTGCTCTTCATGAAACGGCTGGATGAGCTGGACCAGAAGCGCCAGGCCGATGCCGATTGGACCGGCGAGAACTACATCTCCAAGTTCACGGGCACGTGGATTCCGTACGAATACCGCAGCCAGCCGGAGCCCGAGAAATTCGCCATCGACAAGCGCAGCCTGCGCTGGAGCGAATTCAAGCGCATGCAGGCCGAAGAGATGCTGCAGCACGTGCACGGCAAGGTGTTCCCTTTTCTCAAGGACCTGAACGGCGCCGAATCCAACTTCACCCACCACATGAAGAACGCGGTCTTCATCATCCCCAAGCCCGCCCTGCTGGTGGAAGCGGTGAAGACCATCGACGACATCTTCGAGGTGATGGAGAAGGACTCAAAGGAGAAAGGCCAGGCCTTCCAGGACATCCAGGGCGATGTCTACGAGTTCCTGCTGTCCGAGATCGCCACCGCCGGCAAGAACGGCCAGTTCCGCACCCCGCGCCACATCATCAAGCTGATGGCCGATCTGGTGCAGCCGCAACTGGGCCACAAGATTGCCGACCCGGCCTGCGGTTCAGGCGGCTTTCTGCTCGGCGCGTATCAGTACATCGTCACCGAACTGGCGAAAAAAGCGGGCGCCCAGGACCTCAAACCCGATGAAGACGGCTTCACCCGCACATCGGTCGCGGCAGCGCTCACCGAAAAGGCGCAGGCCATTCTTTCCAGCTCGCTATGGGGCTACGACATCGACCAGACCATGGTGCGCCTGGGGCTGATGAACCTGATGATGCACGGCATCGACGAGCCGCACATCGACTACAAGGACACCCTCAGCAAGAGCTACACCGAGGAAGCCGAATACGACATCGTGATGGCCAACCCGCCCTTCACTGGCAGCATCGACAAGGGCGACATCAACGAGCACCTGCAACTGGCCACCACCAAGACCGAGCTGCTGTTTGTCGAGAACATCTACCGCCTGCTCAAGAAGGGGGGCACCGCCTGCGTGATCGTGCCGCAGGGCGTGCTGTTCGGCTCCGGCGGGGCCTTCAAGACGCTGCGCCAGATGCTGGTGGAGCGTTGCGACCTCAAGGCCGTGATCACCCTGCCCAGCGGCGTGTTCAAACCCTATGCCGGGGTCAGCACCGCCATTCTGCTGTTCACCAAGGTCTGGGGGCCGAAAGACAAGGTGAGCAAAGCCGCGACCGAACACGTCTGGTTTTACGAGATGGCCGCCGACGGCTATTCGCTGGACGACAAGCGTAGCAAGCAGGAGGGCTACGGCGACCTGCAAGACATCATTGGCAGATATCACGCCCGCGATGCCGCCACTGACACCGACCGCACCGCAAAATGCTTCATGGTGCCGCGCGCCGAGATTGCCGACGAGAAGAACAACTACGACCTCTCGCTCTCCCGCTACAAGCAGGATGTCTTCGAGGAAGTTCACTACGACGCGCCGGGCGTGATTCTGGATCGGTTGATTCAGGCCGAGGTCGGGGATGTGGATGAACCGGAACTGGGCAAAGTGCAGCGCGGCATCGTGCGCGAGTTGCTGGAGTTGAAGGGGATGGTGGGATGAAAAGCCGTTTCCCGATTGTTGAGCTTGGAAAACACGTTCGACAGGTAAGCCAGCGAAATCGGACTGAGGCCGATGTAGAAGTGTTTTCTGTCACCAACTCAGAAGGCTTCACAAAATCAACTGATTACTTCAGCAAAGAAGTTTTCAGCAAGGACGTCTCAAACTACAAAATCGTCAGCCCTGGGCAGTTTGCTTACAACCCTTCACGCATCAATGTTGGATCGATTGACTACCTTCGGCATGAAAGACCGGTTCTAGTAAGCCCGCTGTATATCGTTTTCGAAGGCAAAAAAGATCTTCACGCCGACTATTTGCTGCGCTATCTAAAAAGCGGCTGGGGCAATGCGCAGATTCGGGCCAATACTGAAGGCGCTGTTCGCGACTCCCTAAAGTTCAAGGGGTTGGCGAGTATCAATATCCCACTCCCGCCCTTCGACGACCAAATCCGCCTTGCTCATCTGCTCGGCAAAGTGGAAGGACTGATCGCCCAGCGCAAACAACATCTACAACAACTCGACGACCTTCTCAAGAGTGTGTTTCTGGGGATGTTTGGCGACCCGGTGCGGAATGAGAGGGGGTGGGAAAAACCTGAGCTGAAAGCCTTCGGCAAGATTTCGACTGGCAATACGCCGCCGAGAAATGAAACTGAAAACTACGATGGTCAATTCATCGAATGGATCAAGACGGACAACATTACGGGTGATGCCGCTTTCGTTACGCCTGCCGCCGAGCACCTTTCGGAGCTTGGAGCAAAAAAGGCCAGAACAGTTACTGCGGGCGCCTTGCTTGTTGCCTGTATCGCAGGCAGCGTCGAATCAATTGGGCGTGCAGCGCTAACGAATCGGACGGTGTCCTTCAATCAGCAGATAAATGCCATTCAGCCGGGCCCAGATGTGAATCCTCTATATCTGTATGGCCTGCTTAAGTTATCTCGGGCCTACGTACAGGGCCACGCCACGAAGGGAATGAAGAAGATTCTGACAAAGGGGGAGTTTGAAAAGATCACGATGATTAAGCCACCCTTTGAAATCCAAAATCAATTCGCTGTCATCGTGAAAAAAATCGAAGGCCTCAAATCCCGCTACCAGCAAAGCCTCACCGATCTCGAAGCCCTCTACGGTGCCCTGAGCCAGCAGGCCTTCAAGGGCGAGTTGGCTTTGTCGCGGGTGGCCTTTCCTGCCGCCCCCATCGAAGGAGAAAATCCGGTGGCCGCTGCCGTGCCTGCGCCCATCACCACGCCGGTGATCAAACTGCCCGAAACCGATTTACTGCTGCCCGCACTGCAAGACCGCACACAACTGGCGCCGCTGCTGCGTTTCTGGTTGGAGGCTTATTGCACGCAGTTGGGCAGTGCGGCTTTCTCTATCGAACGCTTCATCGCCGCCGCGCAAACCCGGCTGGCGGAAGTGCACCCGGACCATGATTTCGCACTTAGTACCAGCGACTACGAAGCTATCAAATCCTGGGTGTTCGATGAAATTAAAAATAGAAAGCTCAAACAAACCCGAGACATCATTTGTATCGACGGCAGGCGGCAGTTCGGCAATCAGATTTCGTTGCGTGCCAGGAGGCACGCTCAGCAATGAAACTGCTACGCCTGAAGATCAGCGACCCAAAAGGCTTTCGCAGCCTGCCCTGCGGGTTTGAGCACCACTTCCGCACCGAGTGGAGCTTGAAGGACGAGCTGGCGCAAGCGAACGACTTTGCGCCCTTCGTCTGCGCTGGGCCCAATGGCAGCGGCAAATCCAACCTGCTCGAAGCGCTGGCGGCCATCTTCTTTCAGCTGGAAGTTCTGCGCGTGCGCCGCAGCTTTCTGCCCGAAGCATTGCAGGACGAAGCGCCGGATGTTTCGCCCGTCGCCTTTGAGCTTGATTACCTGATCCGCGTGCCCGCCGAGTACCGCAGCCCCGACAGCCCGTCGTGGGCGAAGGTGGGTGTGTGGAAGAACGCGGGTGAATCGGTCCGCATTCTTTGGGAGAACCAGGGCGACTTCAGCACCGATGTGTACGAGGCGTTCAAGGGCGGACACGCCGACATCCTGCTGCCGCAATACGTGCTGGGTTATTCCTCGGGCGAGAACGAGATCCTCAGCCTACCTTTCTTCAAGATGCGTTTCGTGCAGTTCGACGAGTACTGGAATGCACTGACCCGGCAACTGAGCTACCCCGGCCACCCGGAGACCCGGCTGGCCTATCTGGACAGCGGATTCAGCCAGGCCATCCTGCTGTGCAACCTGCTGTTTCAGGACGAGGCCACACTGCAGCCCTTCCGCGAGGATGTGGGCATCGAGGCGCTGCGGGAGTTCCGCATCATCCTGCGCCGCCGAATTCCCATCGACGCAGTACAACTGGAAGCGTTCGATCTCGCTGATGAAGATCAGAAGCGCGAGCGACGAAATCGAATACAGGCGGAAGCTCGAGCACGCGGACTCTCAGAGTCTGAGATCAGCCAATCAGTTGATGATTGGGTTCGCCGCGAGATCATCAAAGGCAATCCCGCGCTCTCGGAAACTGATGAGCCAGGACGTACCCGCTATCGTCTGAACGTGCTGCAGCTGCTGGAGGGTGACGAGAAGTCCTCGCTGGTGGTGAGCGCCCTCAAGCGTTGCGCCACGCTCAGTTACATCGACGAGGCCAGCGATACCCTGGTGCTCGACTACTGGGTGAATGAGGCAACCCGGCAGGCATTCCGCGAGAACTTCGACGGCTCGGCGCTGGTGCTGTTCCAGGCATTTCAGGTGCTGTTGACGCTCAACCTGTATGCCGTCAGCGAGACTCTGAAGACCGATCTCTACACCTCGACCAGCCACTACGTCAGCGAGACGGTGCCGACCTTGGCATCTGACCAGCGCATCATGCGCTTCAAGTTTGTTCGCTTCACCAAGCAGGGCGTGGCTGAGCCAATGATGCTCAAGGAGCTATCGGACGGCGAGCACCAATTGCTGCACAGCCTCGGGCTCTGCCTGCTCTTCCGCGACACCAACAGCCTGTTCCTGCTCGACGAGCCCGAAACGCACTTCAACCCCGACTGGCGCGCCAACTTCATCAGCCGCTTGCGCCAGTGCCTGCCCGGCAACGGTGAGTTCGCGCAGGAGATGCTGATCACCACCCACACGCCATTCCTGATTTCTGATAGCAAGCCGGAGAAGGTGCTGGTGTTTGCCAAGGACAAATCCAGTGGCAAGGTCAGCATCAGCCACCCGCCGTACAACACGCTGGGAGCATCGATCAACAAGATCACCATGAGCACCTTCGGCAAGCGCGAAACCATCGGCGGCCATGCGCAGGCCTTGCTGGAGGCCTTGCGGGCCCGCTTCGAGCAGGGCACCGAAGACAAGGAAGCCTTGATCACGGAGATTCATCAGCAGCTTGGTGACTCGGTGGAAAAGGTGCTTCTGATCAAGGCCATTCTCGATGGCGATCTGCCAGGCAATGGGGGGGCACAGGGCTGATGCTGTTTCCGTACACCTATGTCCCGCACCAGATGGAGAAAATGCAGACGTTCATCGACTTCATCTTCTACGCGGTGTGGTGCCAGGCACCGTTGAAGCGCCCCTACCGCCCAGAGCTGTTCGCATCAAATCCTGACTTGCTTGAAGTGATGACGGCGTTTCATTACGACGACAGCAAAGCGGCTGAGTTTTTCGCAGGACATGTGGAACGCATCTACGGTCTCTTCGCGCCGCTGACTGCTTGCCAGGTCGAGCAGCTTCGTCTTTGGTACAGAGCGAATAACGATGTGGAAGGGGTATGCGCCAACGACCATGCCATGTCACTGAAGCGATACGCTGATTTTCCCAACGAGCTCAAAGACCTACGTGACCAGCTGGCGTCATTCTTCAAAGGGCTTTATTCGCATGTGGACGTTGCCGCTCTGAGAAAAAAATGCGGCGACATCGACGACCACTACCAGACCTTCGTTCAGACCAACAAGTCAGGGAAGTGCCCGTTCTGCGGCATCAATGACTTGCTGGGCGAGTATCACAGCAAGCGCGAGGCCTACGACCATTACCTGCCCAAGGCACTGTATCCATTCAATTCCATCAACTTCCGCAACCTTGTCCCAGCCTGTCATCACTGCAACAGCAGCTACAAAACCAGCAAGGACCCAGCCTACCCGCTCAAAGATCCAGCAAGGGCGGTTCATCGCCGCCCCGTCTTCTACCCCTACAAGACGACGCCGCATTCCATTGAGCTGCAAATAGACCTGCAGCATGCAGACATTGCCAAGCTGCACCCGGCAGACATCGCCCTGCAATTTGGCCCTGCGGCCATCGCACAGGAGATTGACTCGTGGAAGGACGTGTACGGCATCGAAGAGCGCTACAAGTCGAAGCTTTGTACAGAAAGTGATGGAAAGGCGTGGCTCACGCAGGTGCTGGATGAATGGAAAGAGCTTGGGAGAGATCCTCAAGATTTCCTCAAGACGTTGGCGTTCAACACCGGCAAACGCCCATTCACCGACTGCAATTTCCTTAAGCAGCCCTTTCTCGATGCTTGCCGAAGGAAAGGGATATTCAACGAGGAGCAAGCTGCATGAGTAGCGCAGGTCCACACGAGTCTTTCGGGACGACTTGGTTCGTCGGGGCCAGCTTTGGTCACACCGATGACCAGAGCGCCCGCTTCCTCCAAGAGGGCATCTGGGAGATAAGCAGCCCCAGCCAGAAGGAGCAGGCTCTGGTTCGTTCCATGCGGCCTGGTGAGCGCATTGCCATCAAAGCTGCGTATGTGCGCAAGCACGGCCTGCCCTTCGACAACCGCCAGCAGACGGTATCCGTCATGGGCATCAAGGCCACCGGGGTCATCACCGAAAACCCGCAGGACGGTGAGCGCGTCAAAGTACAGTGGCAGCCCGCCGATGGCGTGCGCGAGTGGTACTTCTACACATACCGGCCCACCATCTGGCGTGTTGTGCCCGGCGAATGGAATGCGGATGCGCTGATCGGGTTTACGTTCGAAGGCAAGCCGCAAGACATTGAGCGATTCCGCAACGCGCCGTACTGGAAGGACCGCTTCGGCACCCTGTTTCAGTGGGCGGATTTCTACGAGGCCGTCGCCGAGAAGCTGCTGGCCTACGCAAGCAACCGAGCGCCGCTCATTCAAGGCATCCACCAGATTGCTCAGCGCGTCCAAGGCCTGGGCTATCTGCAGGACAAATTCCCTGACAGAAGCAGCGGCCCGCTGCAGGACATCTGCCCGTTCACGGTGATGGGCACGTTCAACCGAGGTATGACGGACGCCAACCGCAAGCTAATTGCGGCAGAGCTGGCGAAGTTGCTTGGCGTCACCATGCCTGTGCCCGCGACGTTCGAAGGCATCCCCGTGCTCAACAACCAGCGGTCCTGGTTCTTCCGCTACGCGGACAAGCGAGGGGCAGGAGACATTGATGCCCTATGGCGTGTCTTTGCTGCGGCGCAGGCGCTGGTTGAAGACGACGGGCCGGGCACCCGCGACGAGTTCATCGATGCCTATGACGCAGCTACCCAGGTCTGGGGCGTGGCGTGGAACCTGTCCACTGGTTTGTATTGGGCTGCTCCCTGGGAGTTTCCGACGCTGGACAGCCAGTCGCGGCACTACATCCAGAAGCGCCTCGGCGTCCCGATCACCACCCCAGCGCCGCAAGCGCCTTGTGATGCGGCCACGTATTTGCAGCTGGCCGACGACTTGCGCACGCGGTTCGCGGAGGACGACTACCCGGTGCACAGCTTCCCGGAGTTGTCGCTGACATCTTGGCAGTTCAAGGATGCGACGCCTGCGCCCCAGGAGGATGACGCCACGCCGGACATCTCCCCCGATGACTCCGGCGATGAGCATGCAGCCGAGGTCGTCCAGTCTCAGGCGCCCATCGTTCCCTACTCGCTCGAAGACATCACGCGTGACGGCTGCTTCATGTCGGAGCCAGAGCTTGAGCAGATGCTGGATCGGCTGCGCACCAAGAAGAATCTGATCCTGCAGGGGCCACCCGGCACCGGCAAGACCTGGCTGGCCAAGCGATTGGCCTTTGCCTTGATGGGGCAAAAGGACGAGAGCAAGGTCAGAGCCGTCCAGTTCCACCCGAATCTTTCGTACGAGGACTTCGTGCGCGGCTGGCGGCCTACTGGCGAGGGCAAGCTGACGCTCGCCGATGGCGTCTTCATGGAGGCCATCAAGGCTGCGAAAAATGAGCCCGCAGCCAAGTTCGTCGTCGTGATCGAGGAGATCAACCGAGGCAATCCGGCCCAGGTGTTTGGTGAATTGCTGACGCTGCTGGAGGCAGGCAAGCGCACCCCCAGCGAGGCGTTGGAGCTGTGCTATCCGGATGCTGACGGAATACGTCGGCCGGTTCACATCCCAGAGAACCTTCATGTGATCGGCACCATGAACATCGCTGATCGGTCGTTGGCGCTGGTCGATCTGGCGTTGCGGCGCCGCTTTGCGTTTGTTGGACTTGAGCCCCGCCTCGGTCCAGCATGGCGGAACTGGGTGGTGTCAGCATGCGGTGTAGATGAAGCACTCGCGTCAGACATTGAGCAACGCATGGCGGAATTGAATGACCAGATCGCTGCGGATGCACGCCTGGGCAAGCAGTTCCGAATCGGTCACAGCTACGTCACGCCTGTGCATCGGCTGGATGGCGGTGGTACCCGGAGATGGTTCCAGCAAGTGGTGGAGACGGAGATCGGTCCCCTGCTGGAAGAGTATTGGTTTGATTCCCCTGAGGAGGCACGTCAGGCCACATCGCGGTTGTTGCAGGGCTGGTGATGGGTCTGATCGCTCCACCGGTTTCCGCCGATTCAGGGGTCACGCCCGGATTCGTGGGGCGCATACCTGTCCGGAACCTTTGGCTCTTGATATTGTATGCGTCGGACCTGTTTAAGTCCGGCGGCACCGCCCATGTGGAGGTCGAAGAAAACCCAGATGAATTGCCCGATCTGGTGGCAGAAATTTTGGCGCATGCCGTTGAGACTCGGCTGCACCGTCAGCTGAGCCTGGGCTACCGATCTCGGGAAGAGCGGCTCAGCCGCGTTCGTGGGCGTATTGATGTGCTGACCACTGAACGGCACCAATTGTTGGATCGCGGCTTGGTGGCTTGCCGGTTTGCAGAACTCACCATCGATACGCCACGGAATCGTTTTGTCCGCGCAGCATTGGAGTCCGTTGCCCGCCTGGTCAAGAAGCCCGTTGTCGCGCATCGGTGCCGATCTCTCGCAGCAGCGATGCTGGCCCGAGGCGTCGCAGGTCAGCCACCGACCCGCGCGCAAATGAGCGCTGATCGCTTCGGACGCCATGATGCGGACGACCAGTTCATGGTGACAGCGGCCAAGCTTGCCTATGACCTGGCGCTGCCCACGGAATCTGCAGGTGACAACGTACTGGCGATGCCTGGCCGGGATGAGGCGTGGGTTCGCCGTCTGTTTGAGCGCGCCGTTGGCGGCTTGTATGCAGTGGCGCTCAGTCCACTCGGGTGGCATGTGCGTTGCGGCGCCACGCTGCAGTGGCAAATCTCGTCCAAGACGGAACGTATTGACGACATCTTGCCTGCCATGCGGACCGACGTAGTGCTCGACCATGGTGACACGGGGCGACGTATCGTCATCGACACCAAGTTCACCTCCATCGTCACGGCGGGGTGGTATCGGGAGCAAAGCCTGCGCAGCGGCTACATCTACCAGATGTATGCCTATCTGAGGTCACAGGTGGGCTGCGGCGATCCGCAGTCAGACTCGGCAAGCGGCTTGCTGTTGCACCCATCCGTTGGAACGAGGATCGATGAGACGGTCGTCATCCAGGGGCATCCGCTCCGCTTTGCGACCGTGGACTTGGCAGCCAAGCCTGCCGATATTCGTGCTCAGTTGCTGAGGTGCGCCGAGGTGGGGTGCTGATGCGCTCCTGGCCGCTCCGTTCCCTGAGTTGCCACACTGCTGGCCGACATGACGCCACACTGCGCGGCGGGGTGTCAGCACACTGCTGTCGCATTCGGCGGAGGCCTCTTGCGTATTTCGGCGAACGTGACCGCAGCCTTGGCGGCGGTGTTGCGTGGGTTGGAGTTTAGGGTCTGTTGGCGTAGGGTCAGGTCATGTGGTGGCCTCCTTCATTTCGTTTTTGAGCGACTTGGCAGTGCGCGCGACACTTCGCCCGCCTTGCGGGGTGCGCCTGGATTCCCCCTGCAGCTCGATGCGTCGGCAGGCGCCCGTTGCGGAGCTTGGAGCGGTATGAGACCGCGCACACCGGCATGGCATTCGCGGTCGCAGCCTTTCGCCTCGTGGCCCGGTGGTCAGGGATCCACGAGTCGGTGTGTCATCGCTGCGCAGGTCCGGTCATCCGTACGCGGTCAATAGATCACGTCCTTGAGCCGCAGGCTGCAACCTGACAGCCT
>CBIHQA010000001.1:0-34714 GCA_966211475.1 uncultured Neisseriales bacterium | reverse complement strand
CGCTCTGCGCCAGCTCCAGTACGTCCAGCCCCATCAGGATGCCGTCGTGAACATGCATCTGCCCGTTCAGCCGGGAGGATTTGAACACGGAAGCCGGGTCCGTCCCACGCATCAACAGATCGAATGCCCCATCGACGTCCCCGGATGCCCAAACCGGATGCTCCCCCGCCCACAAGGCGAGATCGAGCTGCCGGACTTCCAGCCGCCCCAGCCCACGCCATTCGCCATCTGCATGGGTCAGCACCAGGTTGCCCCGCACACGGCCGCCGCTGGTGAAGACATTCACATCGCTGACGGTGATCTGGTTGTCGAACCATGTCCCACGGAACTGCGCATCCGCCAGCTCAATGCCCGCGCCGGGCAGCTTGAACGGCTTCAGGCCGAGCTCGAATCCCCAACCCTCGCCGCGCCGCTCGCTCAGCCATTGCAAGGTACCAGTATCGTTGCGCAGGGCCACGCTGGTAACACCGCCCGCATCCAGCTTCGCCTCGCCCGTCAGATCTTCCCATTGCTGGCCGGACCAGCGGAGCGTGGCACGCTCCAGCTTCACCGACTCCAGCCCGGTGGCGCCTGTGCTGCGCAATGCAGGTTGCCAAGTGCGCAGCTGCGCCAGATCCAGATCCAGGCCGCGCACCGTCAACCGTACCGGCTCCGCCTTGCCGCTCAACGCACCGGCCCAGCCATAGCGGACCTCCACCCGTTCGACCGGGCTGGTGCAGCGACCTTTCGCCGTCAACGGCCCGATCAGCAGACGCGGCGCCGGCAAGATGCCCATGCGCGTAACAAAGAAGCCGGGCGGTGCCCCACAAATCTCCTGCAAGGCCGCGGATACCGAACGGGGCTGCCAGGGTAGCGGGACCCACGGCAAACCGGCCGTCATCACCAGCAATCCCGCCACGACAGCCAGGACAACCAGCCCCCTCTTGCGAACAGCCGCCGCGCTCGCCGGCACACTCCGCACGGTCGGGCGCCAGTTGCGCAGCGCCACCAGCCAAGCCGGCGGCTGGCGCGGCGCTCGCGGCTCCACCGGCTCTGCCGTCGTCATCTCGCGCACCCGCTGCACTGGCTCCGCCGTGATCGGTGCGACCGTCACAGCCCCGACCGGCGGCATCGAACGGCTGGCGACCGGGCTGTTCGGGTCCACCGTCAACGGCCCGCCTGCTTCGGGGATCACGACGACCGGATCGACCCGTGGCGGTGCACGCCGGCCGGGCTTGGTCTTGGGTTCGGGATCGGGCGGAGGCGTGCTCTCGGCCACGGCCTGACGGGCCGCCGCCATTTCATCGTCGTCCGGCGGTAGATCGTCGGGCGGGGAAGTGCGGGAATTTGGTTCGATCAGGCCATCGCGCCAGAGCTGCGCAAGCGCACTCGGCACGTTTTCGTTGGGGACCTTGGCCATCAGGTCGGCCACGGCAGAGACGCCGTCGACCAGGATCAGCACCAGCCGGACATTGCGATCCATCTGGAGACGGCGCGAGCGCACCTCCTCCTCACCCTGCAAGGTTTTGACGAACACCAGCCCCTGCTGAAACTGTTGCTGATTCACGATTGTCTGTGTCACGGAAGAAGTCCGGATGCAGCCCCTCTGCACGATAGCATGCAAAGCGAGCACAACCAGCAATTAGAACATGACGTCATCGTTTCCGGAACCTTCCGTTGCATTAATTGCACTGCTCACCCATAATAACAGGCTGTTCTATGGCGGGCCGCCCCGCATTGCAGCGCAGGAACCTGGTCAGGTCCGGAAGGAAGCAGCCATAACTGCAACCTGCAAGTGCCGGGGGAACGGCTCGCCACCCTTCATCTGAAGGGGCACGCGCAATGCTTGCGTGCAACTTTTTTATCGGCTAGAAATCATATTGCCTGCATACCATCTTCATATGCGGTGTCCGATCTTCGGATCGGGGAAGATGAACCTAGCCGGTGCTTGTGGACGCTACCCCAACCGGTAAGCCAAGAGAAGCCTGCCATGAAGCTTTTTGAGAAAATCGCCAACCCGCGGGATATTCGCAAGAAACTCGGCCTGAATCAGGAAGAGTTCTGGAACCGTATCGGTGTGACGCAGAGCGGGGGCTCCCGCTATGAAAGCGGTCGCAACATGCCGAAGCCGGTTCGCGAACTGTTGCGTCTGGTTCACGTGGAACAGGTCGATCTGGGCAGACTGCGTCGCGAGGACATCGAAATCGTCGAGTACCTGCGCGAACAGCATCCCGACCTCTACAAGAAGCTGAAGAAGGCGGCCAAGTCCTGGAAAACCGGGAGCGATACGCCGCTGGACGCCGACACCGAATAATTCGGTCCGTCGCAAAGGGGCGACGCCGATCGCCCCTAGCCCAGCTTCCTCTTTGACCCACCTGCCTCACAGGTGGGTTTGCTGCTGTCTATCCCTCTAGGAAACGCATGGCGGAGGTCCCTTCAGGGACAGCACGCTATCTTTCCGCCCCAGCCCCTGCCACACCCTCATTTAACCGATCACGTCGGCGCCACTTCGTTCCCCATTCCGCCTGCCCCTCGCATCACTACCGGATGGAGAACCACGCCCACAAGGCACGTGGCTCGCCCCCTTCGCAACAACACAATGCGGCGCCTTACGGGCAGCGATGCCGCTCAATGCTTGGTCTGGCTTCCCGGTGCAGTACCCTGTACGAACAAGGCCTCCACATCCACCGGGTCAAAGCTGTACTGCGTATGGCAGAACTCACAAACGGTGTTGATGGTGCCCTGCTCACGCAGGATCAACTCAGCCTCGTCCCGTCCCAGCAGACGAATCATGTCGGCCACCTTGTCCTGAGAGCAGCGGCAGCCGAAGTGCACTTCCTGGTCACCCAGCAAGCGCACCTGGTATTGATGGAACAGACGGTGCAGGACCTCCAGCGGTGGCAGGGTCAGCAGCTCGGGCGACGATAGCGTGCCCAGCAGTTGCGTCAGGGTGTCCCACTCGCTCGCATCGCCATGCCCTTCCGGCAGGCGCTGCAGCAGCAGGCCGGCAGTCCGCTGCCCGTTTGCCGCCAGCACCAGCCGGGTATCCAGCTGCTCGGAGCGCTGCATGTAGCCCGCCAGCATCTCCCCGACCGTGTTTCCTTCCAGCGGCACGATGCCCTGATAAGGCACTGCCGCACCGGTCTGGTCCAGCGTGAGGACAAACTTGCCATCGCCGATCATCTGCGGCAGCGCCAACCCGTCCAGCGCCCCTTCCCACTTGGCGGTGGCGCGGACGGTCATTTCACTGGAGCACTCGACCACCGCCAGCTTCAGCGGCCCGTGGCCGTGCATCTGCATGATCAGCGCCCCCTGGAACTTGATGTTGCTGGTGAGCAGGGTGCTGGCAGCCAGCAGTTCACCTAGTATCTGCTGCAGGCCTGCCGGATAGCTGCGGCGCTCCTGCACGGTGCGCCAAGCGTCGTCCAATTGGACGATGGCGCCGCGTACCGGCGCATCGTCGAAGATGAATCGTTTCAGCAGATCGGCCATTACGCCGCTCCTTCTTGAGCCGGCTTGGCGCCGAGCGGTACCGAGTACAGCGTCAGCGGCAAGCTGGAATTGATGTCAAAGGTGCACCCGGCCTCGATCCCGACGCGGGCAATGTCTTCTGCGCTGTCCATCCGGTCGTAGACCGCATTCATCGCGCCAATCGCAAAATCCCGGCCGCTGCCAATCGCCCAGAAGCGGGTGTACTCGTAGACCTCGCGCATCGAGTACACGCCGAAGATGCCGTGCGGGTTGGCAATCAGCGCCGACAGGTGGTTCGACTCGTAGGGATCGTCTTCCTCTTCTTCCGGCCGCAGGAAATACTTCTCCTTCAGCTTGGGATGCAGGCGGCGGAAGGTCTCGAAGATGGCCTGCCGGTTACGGAGATCCAGCTTCTTCTCTCCGGTCAGCACCGCCTGCAACACCAGGTCGTGCGCGGCGCTGCCGGCAATGCCGAAGTAGCTGTAGCCAGCCAGGAAGAGTTTGTTCCAGGCGGCGTCGAACGGCGCCGCGATACGGGTGTCGCCATAGGTCGACTGGCTGTCGGCGGCGATCACCGCCTGGTCGCCTTTGCGGACGACAACGATGGTGGTCATGAAGGCCTGAACGCAAAAGAGCGCATTGTACCGGATGCCTTCGATCGGCCCAACGCGCGGGGCGTCGTCCTACTTCACCCAGGCCAGGGTCATGCCATCGCCGAGCGGGATCATGCTGATTTCGACCCGCTCTTCTTCGAACACTTTCTGGTTGAACGCCCGCAGGGCCAGGGTGTCGGGATCGTCCGCATCGTCCTTGACCACGTTGCCGTGCCACAGCACGTTGTCGATAACGATCAGTCCGCCCGGACGGACCAGCTTCAGGCAGGCTTCGAAGTATTCCGGATAGTGGGGCTTGTCGGCATCGATGAAGGCCAGATCGAAATAAGCGGCCTTTCCTTCCGACAGCAGTTCGGCCAGGTTGTCGTTGGCCAGGCCGATGCGCAGGTCCACCCGGTCGGCAAAGCCGGCCTTGCTCCAGTAGCTCTGCGCAACATCGGCCCATTCCTCGCGCTTTTCCAGCGCGACGATCTCGCCGTCGGCAGGCATCGCCAGTCCGACCGACAAGCTGGAGTAGCCGGTGAAGACGCCGATCTCCAGGTAGCGTCTGACACCCAGGGATTTGACCAGCATGCGCAGGAACTGCCCTTGCTCGGGCGTCGTCGCCATGCGGGACATCGGCAGATCGGAAGTCTCCTCGCGCAGCGCGTGCTGCAGGGGGTGCTCCCTTACCGAATGCGCCAGCAGATACCGGTACAAGGGTTCCGTCAACTGGATGGTCTTGAGCGTCATGTCCACCTCGCTTCGAACGTCTCCATGCCACTACTCCGAGTGTAGTGGGCCCTGATATGCTTGTCTAAAACTGTCCCGACGCCTGTCGATGCAACAGGATAGTGGCTCCACCATAGTGGCTCAACCCGGTCGCAGCAAAGTCCTGGCTGACCTGCGGGCCACCACCCTATCTTCAGACGGCTACGTATCACGAGCAGACGAGGGGCACGCCTCTTCCACGGCGCCCCGCAGCAAGGTGAAGCAAAGATGTGCCAACTCCTGGGCATGAACTGCAACGTGCCGACCGATATCGTGTTTTCCTTCCGCGGCTTCCGCCGGCGGGCTGGCATCACGGACGAACATGCGGACGGTTTCGGGATCGGATTCTTCGAGGAGAAAGGCTGCCGGGTGTTCATCGACGACTTGGCGGCCTGCCGTTCACCGATCGCGGAGTTGGTGGAAAACAACCCAATCAAGTCGCTGAACGTGATCGCCCATATCCGCAAGGCGACCCAGGGGGAAATCCGCCTCGAGAACTGCCATCCCTTCCAGCGCGAACTGTGGGGCCGCTACTGGCTGTGCGCCCACAATGGCGATCTGAAAGCCCTGCCCGAAGGCTTTGGCATCGGCACCCGCTACACGCCCGTCGGCGACACCGACAGCGAGCAGGCGTTTTGCGAACTGCTGGAGCGCCTGTGGCGCCGATTCCCGACTCCGCCGGATACGGCCACGCTGATGCCGGCGCTTGCCGAGGAAGTCCGCCGCATCGCGGGCCATGGTGTGTACAACCTGCTGCTATCGAACGGCGACTGGCTGTTCGCGCACTGTTCGACCCGGCTGGTCTACCTGGTGCGGCAAGCGCCGTTCGCGACCGCCCACTTGGTGGACGAGGATCTGGCGATCGACTTCAACACCGTCACCACGCCGCGGGATCGGGTGGCAGTCATTGCCACCACCCCACTTACGGATAACGAACCCTGGACGGTGCTAGAGCCCGGCGACGCAGTCTGGTTTCACGACGGCCAGCCTCACGCCCTGCCCGCGATACAGGAAGGCAGAGCGAGGGCGCCAACATCCTAGGCCAGTCGGTTTTTTGGCACCCCGGCACAGAACGCCTCGAGGTTGCCGATCAGCTGCTCGGCCATGGTTTCCATCGCTTGCCGGCTGGACCATGCAACATGTGGCGTGACGATCAGGTTCGGCAAATCGGCCTCCAATAGCGGATGGCCCTGCCGGGGCGGCTCCTCCGGCAGCACATCGATCCCTGCACCGCCGAGCCGACCTTCCCGCAACGCATCCAGCAAGGCTACATAGTCGACCAGCGCACCGCGCGCGGTATTGATCAGCACGGCATGGCGCGGCATCCGAGTCAGTTCGTCCGCACCGATCAGACCTCGCGTTTCGGCCGTCAGCGGGCAATGCAGGCTGATCGCATCGGACGTGCCTAGCACCTCGTCGAAATCCGTGTAGCCCGGCCGGACCACCTTCGCGCCCTTGTGTTCGGCAAACCGGACAGTCATGCCCAGCGCTTCGGCCTTCCGGGCCAGCGACAGCCCCAGGTCTCCCCGCCCGACAATGCCCAGCCGGCTGCCGGCCACATCCTGCATCGGCCGGGTGAACAGGCAGAACTGGCGGCTTTGCTGCCACAAGCCGGCTTTGAGGTCCTGCCGCCAGCCGAACAGCCCGCGCCGCAGCGCAAACAGCAAGGCCAGCACGTGTTCCGGTAGCGAATCCCCGGCGTAATCGCGAATGTTGGAGACCGCGATGCCGTGCTCGCGGCAATACGCCAGATCGACGTTGTCCGAGCCCGTCGCCGCCAGCGCAATCATGCGCAGCTGCGGCAGGCGGGACAGCACATCACCCTGCAGCTTCACCTTGTTGGCGATGGCAATGGTGGCCCCTTCCAACCGCGACGCTACCTCCTCCGGGGCCGTGCGGTCGTACTCCGCCCACTCATGGGCGAACGACGATTTCCGCAGCGGCACGGGCAGCGATTCGCGGTCGAGGAACACGATTCTTTGCATCCAGGTCTCCTTACTTAATCTTCAAGATTAACAGACCAATCAGGGGTCGACAGGTTGACGTTAACGTTAACTTTCCGCCTGTCCGAAACGACGGAAACGGCATCTTTTGAGTGTCATGACCCCGTGCTAGCATGGGACCTGGATGGGGCTCGCCATCTCATGACAACATGACCGGGGCAAGGCTGCACGTGGTTTGCCGACCGGCTAATGCAAAGGAGAGGTCAATATGTCCGACAAGCGTATCGCTCTGGTGACCGGTGGCATGGGCGGGATCGGGACGGCAATCTGCCGTCGTCTTGCCGATGCCGGCTTCACCGTCGTCACCACCTACAGCCGACCGGGCAAGGAAGAAGCCTGGCTCGCCGAACAACGCGCTGCCGGCTATTCGTTCCACGCCTATCAGTGCGACGTGACGGACTTCGACGCCTGCCAGTCCATGGCGGGCAAGATCCTGTCGGAAGTCGGTGCGGTCGACGTGCTAGTCAACAATGCCGGTATCACCCGTGACGGCACGTTCCGCAAGATGGGCAAGGATTCCTGGGACACGGTGATTTCCACCAACCTGGACTCGGTCTTCAACACCACCAAACCCTTCATCGAAGCGATGATGGAAAAGGGCTGGGGCCGCGTGATCAACATCAGCTCGATCAACGGCCAGAAGGGCCAGTTCGGCCAGACCAACTATGCAGCGGCCAAGGCCGGTATGCATGGCTTCTCGATGGCCCTGGCACAGGAAGTCGCCCGCAAGGGTGTGACGGTCAACACTATCAGCCCGGGCTACATCGGCACTGACATGGTGATGGCGGTGAAGGAAGAAGTGCGCAACCAGATCATCGCCGGCATCCCGGTCGGCCGTCTGGGCAAGCCGGAGGAGGTCGCCGGCGTCGTGGCCTTCCTGGCCAGCGACGATGCAGCCTTCATCACCGGTGCCAACATTGCCATGAACGGCGGTCAGCACATGATGTAAGCGGGACGTTCGTTCCGTTGGTGAAAGGCGGCTTCATGCCGCCTTTTTCACGCGCCTTGCTTCAGCGGGGCATAGAGATCGAAGCGCGTACTCTGCCCGACCTGCTGGCCACTCGGCTTCAGCCCGGCCAGCACTGGCGCCCGCTTGGGCCGCTTGACCACCACCCGCTGCCCTGCCAGGCGCCGCGCCGGCGCCAGCAAGGCATCCGCATCCAGATCCCCCTCCAGCAACTGCTGGAACAGGTACATCCCCTTCTTTGCCCGCGCCGTCCGCCCCTCTTCCGGGAACATCGGGTCCAGATAGACCACGTCGACCGAGCCCGCAGGCTGGGATGACAACCAGTCGTGGGCATCCACATGCAGCAACTGCATGCGGCGCACGATGGGCTCGAGTTCAGGGTTCAGCGTGGCCCGGCGCAACCCGTCCTCCAGTAAGGCGCACACCACGGCGGCCCGCTCCAGCAGCGTGACCGTGCAACCGAGCGTGGCCATCACGAATGCGTCCCCCCCCAGCCCGGCAGTTGCATCGACCACGTAGGGCGGCGCACTCGGCTTCACCCCAACGGCCCGCGCCACCGGTTGCCCGGCACCGCCACCGTAGCGGCGGCGATGCGCATGTGCGCCCTCGACGAAGTCCACCCGCAACGGGCCCGGTGCATCGGCACCCTGTGCAATCAGCGCCAGCCCCGTCTCATCCAACTGCAACAGGTACGGCAGATCGGGAGACAGGGTTTCGACCAGTTGAAAGCCATAGCGCGCCGCGTAGTCAGCCGCCATCGCTTGCAGGCCGACAGTGGCAAACAATGGCAGAGGCCGGTTATCATTCGTCATAATTCAAATATCATGAAAACATGCTGAATTGTGCACTTGGCTGGCTGATCGGTACGTTGCTGGCACAGGGCTTGCCGGCACTTCCCGCATCCGGCGTGCCCGGGATTGTAACCCTGATCGGTGGCCTCGCCCTGCTGGTAGCCCGGCGCGATCCGCTGCGGCGGCGCTATTGGCTGGTCGTCGCGGCCGCTGCCTTCGCGTTTTCTGTCAGCGTTGTCCGCTCCGCGGACCGGCTCGCGGAATGGCTGCCGGAAACGCTGGAGGCCCGACCGCTCCATTTCACCGGCAGCGTCGTCGGGCTGCCGGCTCAGGAGGACTACGGGCTACGCTTCGATGTGGAAGTCGATCCGGCAGACCGGCAACAGCAAGGCCTGCCCTCCCGCGTTCGGCTAACCGCCTATTTCAAGGAACAGGCGCCCGCTTTGCTGCCGCATGCCGGTGACCGCTGGCAGTGGACGGCCCGCCTCAAGCGCCCGCATGGCACCTACAACCCCTCTGGTTTCGATGCGGAAGCCTGGCTGCTGCAGGAAGGCATCGGTGCCACCGGTTCCGTTTCCCTGGCACATGCCCAGCGCCTGTCGGACCGTTGTGAAACCACAGTCTGCCAACTTCATGCCTTGCGGGAACGGCTCCGCGCACGTCTGCAAAGCACCCTGCGAGGAAACGCGCAGAGCGGGCTGATCATCGCGCTGGCATTGGGAGACCAGAACGGCATTTCGGATGCTGATTGGCAGCGCTATCGCCTGTTGGGCCTGATTCACCTGGTATCCATCTCCGGCCTGCACATTACCCTGTTCGCCTGGCTGGCGATGCGGGCGATCCAAGCAATCTGGCGTCGCAATGCCTGGCTGGCATCGTGGCGCCCAGCCGGGCAGGCGGCCTGGATCGGCGGTCTGATCGCCGCAACCGCCTATACCCTGCTATCCGGCTGCGGCATTCCCGCTTTGCGCACACTGGTCATGCTGTGGGCGACCGGCGTCACCATTCTGGCGGGTCGTGGCACGCGCCCCAGTCTGCTATTGGCCGTCGCGCTCCTCGCCGTGCTGGCCTACGATCCCTGGGCCGTCTGGAACGTCGGGTTCTGGCTGTCCTTCGGCGCCGTAGCCTTGCTGGTCTGGCAAGGCGGCGGACGCATCGGCCGGATCGGTCGATGGCGGGAAGCCGTCGGCGCCCAATCCGCCATGCTGGTCGGCATGCTGCCAGGCATGGCCCTGTTCTTCGGTGGTACCCCCTTGGTTGCACCGCTGGCGAATGCGATCGCCATCCCCATCCTGAGCCTGGGCGTCACGCCGCTGGCGCTCGGCAGCCTGTTCTGGTCCCCACTGGCCTATCCGGCCGCTTGGCTTGCGGCGCTCAACGACGCCATCCTCTCGCCTCTGACACGCTTCAACACCATCTGGGTGTTACCGACGCCGACGACAGTTCCGCTGTGTCTAGGACTGATCGGCGCGATCTGGTGGCTAGCGCCACGCGGCATACCCGGCCGTACCGCCGCTCCGTTGCTGTTGCTACCCTTGATCTGGCCGCTACAGGACCGGCCCGCCGAAGGAGACCTGCGTGCCACCATCCTGGATGTAGGACAGGGGCTGGCCGTCCACTTGCAGACCGCCCACCACGATCTGCTGTTCGATGCGGGTCCAGGCAAGGACCCCACCCGCAGTGCCGGCGCCCGTGTGGTCGTCCCCTATCTGCACGGGCAAGGCATCACGCGGCTGGATGGCTTGGTGATCAGCCACAACGATCTCGATCACAGTGGCGGCGCGCCGGCCGTCATCGCGGATATCCGGGTCGATTGGCTACTGCACAGCCTGCCCGCTGATCAACCCCTGCTGCATCAGGTCAATCGCGTCCAGGCTTGCCAAGCCGGTCAACGCTGGAACTGGGATGGGGTTCGTTTCGATGTACTGTGGCCCACACCGCAAGGCGCCGCTGCTAGCCGCAACGATAACGGCCACAGCTGCGTGATCCGGGTACAGGCATCACAGCAAAGCCTGCTGCTGACCGCCGACCTGGAACGGGAACAGGAAAGTACACTCCTTTCCATGCCCTCCGCCCCACTTCGCAGCACTGTGCTGGTGGTGCCGCACCACGGCAGCAAGACCTCCAGTGGCGAAGACTTCCTGGCTGCCGTCGCGCCCAAAGCCGCAATCTTTCCGGTCGGCTATCGCAACGCCTACCGACATCCTCATCCCACCGTGTGGGCACGTTACGAGGGCTTGGATATCCCGCTCTACCGTACCGACCGCGACGGCGCGACAGTGCTGCGACTGGAGAATGGAAGCCTGAAGCTGGATAGCTGGCGCCAGCTATCCCCCCGCTACTGGCATGCGGGTCACCAGCGAGACGCCGGTCCGGGCAGCTGACGCGAGGATTTCGAATGAGGCGCGATGCAAGGTCGACAGCGTCACCGGCGCCTTGCCGGGGCGAGACAGCGTGACGATGCAGTTGGCTAGCTTGGTGTGCTGATACACGCGGTTGTAGCCGGTTCCCGGGTACTGGAACCGGGCAAAGTAAGGGGACTGTGCCTGGATCTGCCCATGGATTCGCACGCCGTGTTGCCGTGCGTCAAAGTTCCAGACGAACAAACCGTTGTCCGTCTCCTCCCGCAGTCCTTCACCCAGCACGTTGGCGACGTACACAGTGCCAGCGTAGTGCAGCGTAAAGATGGTCATCCACGGCGCCCAGCCCTCTCCCAATGGCATCTGCTGGGTCGAGCATTCCAGGAAGGCATGGGGATTGTTGTCGAAGCCCACCACCTGCGCCCAGGCGAGGCGTTCGTAGCCCTTGCGCCCCTGGTCGTTCAAGCGGCTGCCCAACCAGTCTTCGACCTGCAATTGCTGGTCGTTCAGCCAGAGGGAGCCCCGGAACACCAGGTGTGGCGGCTCATACTGCGATCCATCGTGCGCCGGCGCAGCCTCCGGCAGGTGATCCGCCAGCGCGATCACCGACAGATCCCACCGCAGCGTGTCCTCGCCCTGCTTCGCGGTCCCCGCGACCCGGGTCGGCGCCAGGTAGGCATCCCCCAGGCCCAGCACCTCGCTGTCGAAATCGATGTGGCAATCCGCAGCCGGCACCCGCTGTGTCACCCACCAGACGCCATGCCGTTCTCCATCGAAGAACGCGGCACACAGTTCACCCGCCTCGCGTACCCCCGGCTGGGGCATCACGTAGGACAGCCAAAAGGCCAGCGGACGCGACGGATGATTGCCGCGCAAAACATGCGTCTGATAAGTCCGGCTGGCCCCGTAGGGCGACATGGTCTGCATCATCAATGGATGAGTGGCCTCGAACGCGGGCTGTCCCGAAAAACAAGATTTCGTCTCCGGCAAATACCGGTCAAGACGACCTCTGTCATTCCAGGCTCACCCGCCACGAACCCAGTATAGAGGCTGTTTTCCACCCTTTCATATTTCATTGGAAAGGGTGTGTGACAGATAACTCAAGCATCATCCAGCGAGCGGTACAGTGCCTTGTATTCCTCGGTCAGTTTGTGCCGCGGCGCCATGTGCACCAACGGCAGAGCCCGCTCGTGCGACTCCCGTACGATGACGGAGCTGGACAGCATAGACGGCAATACCGGCAGGCCTTCATTACGCAATTGCTCCACCAGTTGGCGAGGCAGCGTGGCGCGCGGCTGGAACTGGTTGACCACGATCCCCTCCACCAACAGATCCGGGTTGTGGTCCCCTCGCAGTTCGTCGACATTGGTCAACAGGCTGTAGAGCGCCTGGCGCGAGAACGCATCGCAATCGAACGGAATCAGGCAGCGCTGCCCTGCAATCAGCGCGGAGCGGGTGTAGAAGTTGAGCGCAGGCGGGGTATCCAGGAAGACGGCGTCGAAATCCAGCTCTTCGAGCGCCTCCCGCAGCTTGTAGATCTTGTAGCGCTGCGCGAGCTTGTCCTCCAGCTCGGCCAAGCGGGGATGCGACGGCAGCACGTACAGACCGGGAAAGCTCGTCTCATGCACGAATTCGGCGGCCGGCTTCGGAAACAGGCTGACCGATAGCACTTGTTCGAACAGCTCCGCCAACCCCGGCGTCGCTTCCCGCGCGGGCCTACCCAGCAGGTAGTGGGTAGCATTCCCCTGCGGATCGAGGTCGACCAACAGGGTCCGCAGGCCCTCACTGGCAGCGATGGCCGCCAGATTTGCCGCGATGGTCGATTTACCGACCCCACCCTTCTGATTGAAAATGACACGTCGCATGACCACCCTCCGCGAATCGGACTTCTGCCGTCGTCGTACTACTCGTCCTTTCGCCAGGAAGGACGGAACAATTGAAAAACGCTCTGCGGGCGTGTCGAATCGACCAGTTTCCCGCCATCCGGTGCAACCAAGGGTTTTCTAAACCGACATCATGTCCGAAAACCAATGGTATGTTGCACCGCATTATTGAAGAAAGCCGCTAAGGCCGCAATCTGCACGCCACGGCCCTGTAGAATTCCAAACACCGGGGAGCAACCGCCAACATGTCCCATCAGGCCGACTCGACCAAGTCCATCCTCTACGCCTTGACCGCCAACATGGCCATCGCCGTCGCCAAGCTGGCCGGCGCCGTGCTGACCCGCTCAGGCTCGATGCTGGCCGAAGCCATCCACTCCTTCGCCGATTGCGGCAATCAGGCACTGCTGCTGTGGGGCTTGCGGCATAGCAAACGTCCGCCGACCGCCGACCATCCGCTTGGCTTCGGCAAGGCGATCTATTTCTGGTCCTTCATCGTCGCGCTGATGCTGTTCAGCCTGGGCGGCATGTTCTCGATCTACGAGGGCGTACATAAGCTGGGCCACCCTGAACCGCTGTCGCGCCCATGGCTGGCGCTGGGCATTCTCGGCTTTTCGATCATTGCAGAGGGGTTGTCACTGGCCGGCTGCCTGAAAGAAATCAACAAAGCGCGCGGCAACCGCTCACTGGTGCGCTGGGCTCGCGACTCCCGCCAGAGCGAACTGATCGTCGTGCTAGGTGAAGACATCGCGGCCCTGTTCGGCCTGGTGTTCGCCTTCTGCGCCATCCTGATGACGCTGATCACCGGCAACCCGGCTTGGGATGCGTCGGGCAGCATCGTCATCGGCCTGCTATTGGTCGGCGTTGCCACCTTCATCGGCGTAGAAATCCAGGGCCTGCTGATCGGCCAAAGCGTCGAGCCCGAGGTCCGGGAGGAAATCCATCGCTTCGTCGAAGCCCGCCCGGAGGTCAAGCGCGTATTCCGCCTGATCAGCCTGCAGCTGGGTGACCGCGCGATGGTCTCCATCAAGGCCGAAATGGCCGACTTCCCCACCCAGCATGCGATGATCGAAGCCATCAACGGCGTCGAGCGCGCATTGCGGACCCAATTCCCGATGATCCAGTGGCTGTTCTTCGAGCCCGATCTCGCCGACTAAACACGCATACCGAGCAACAATGGTTTCCGTCGCCCACCAACTGGCCCAGTATCAAGCCACCCCCGCCGACATCGACGCCTGGCTGGCCGGCCTCGCCCAACGCCTACCGGAAGCAGACCTCAAGCGGGTGCAGGCCGCCTTGGCGCGCGCCCAGACTCTGTACGGCGAGCAATCCCATCCGGTGACCTGCCAACCGCTGTTCCAGCATGCGGTGGCCACCGCGATGATGGTCGACGACCTGAAGCTCGACACCGACGCACTGGTCGCCACCCTGCTGTTCTCCGCGCCCGACAAGCTCCCGCACTGGCACGAGGCGCTGGCCGACTTCGGCCCTGACGTGCTGCGGCTGCTGGATGGCCTGTCCAAGGTCCGTCAGCTCCCCTTGCTGGCCGCCGTCGGCCACACCGACGACCCAAAGCTCGCCCATCGCCAGATCGAGGTGATGCGCAAGATGATGCTCGCCATGGTCGAGGACGTGCGCGTCGTGCTGGTCAAGCTCGCCTGGCGCACGCAAACCATGTTCGGCCTGAAGCATGCCGACGAAGCCACCCAGCGGCGCATCGCCCGCGAAACCATGGATCTGTTCGCGCCGCTCGCCAACCGGCTCGGCATCTGGCAGATCAAGTGGGAGCTGGAGGACCTGTCCTTCCGCTTCCTGGAGGCCGAGCGGTACAAGAAGATCGCCAGCCTGCTCGACGAAAAGCGCTCGCAACGCGAGGCTTACATCGACCACGTGCTCGACGTGCTGCGTAGCGAGCTGGCCAAGGCCGGCATCAAGGGCGACATCATGGGCCGCCCCAAGCACATCTTCAGCATCGCCAAGAAGATGCAGAAGAAGCGCCTGGAATTCCACGAGCTGTACGACATCCGCGCGGTCCGCATCCTGGTCGACTCGGTCAAGGACTGCTACACCGTGCTCGGCATCGTGCACCACCTGTGGCGCCCCATCCCCGGCCAGTTCGACGACTACATCGCCCATCCCAAGGGCAATTTCTACCGCTCGCTGCACACCGCGGTGATCGGCCCGCAAGACAAAGGGATGGAGGTGCAGATCCGCACCTTCGAAATGCACCAGCATGCAGAGATGGGCGTCGCCGCGCACTGGCGCTACAAGGAAGGCGGCCAACAGGACGCCGCCTACGAGGAAAAAATCTCCTGGCTGCGCCAACTGCTCGCCTGGCGCGACGAAATCGGCGGCGAACAGGCCGAGGCCGACCAGGACATGGCGGAACAGTTCAAGAACGAACTGTTCCAGGACACCGTCTACGTCCTCACCCCGCAAGGCCGGGTCATCGACCTACCCTACGGCGCGTCGCCGATCGACTTCGCCTACAACGTGCATACCGACCTCGGCCACCGCTGCCGTGGCGCCAAGGTCAACGGCCACATCGTGCCGCTGGACTACGCGCTGCAGAACGGCGACCGGGTCGAAATCATCACCGCCAAAGAAGGCGGCCCCAGCCTCGACTGGCTGCGCCACGGCTACCTGAAGTCCAGCCGTGCCATTGCCAAAGTCCGGCAGTGGCTGAAGCAGCAGCATCAGGATGTACTGATCGAGCAGGGCAAGCAGGTATTCGACAAGGTGCGCGCCAAGCTGCACCTGCCGCACATCGACCTGGAGGAAGTCGCTGAGCGCTTGCATTGCAAGCGGCCAGACGACATGTTCGCGGCAGTGGGTCGCGGCGAGATCGGCCCGAAGCAACTGGGAGAAGCCATGGTCGGTGCCCCAGCCGCCGACATGCAGCCGGAAACCCCGGTCAACGCAGCGGATCTGGTACGACAGAGCCGTGCCGGCGAGCACGCCCAGGGCATCCTGATCGAGGGCGTCGACAACCTGATGACCATCCTCGCCAAGTGCTGCAAGCCCGCACTCGGCGACGACGTGGTCGGCTTCGTCACCCGCGGCCGCGGCATCTCTATCCATCGCCGGAACTGCAAGGCCCTCACCCGGCTCGCCGCCCGCGATCCGGAACGGCTGATCGCCGCTGCCTGGGGCAATATCCGCGAAGGCCGCTTCCCGGTAGACATCACGGTGGAAGCGCAAGACCGTCCGGCCCTGCTGCGCGACGTATCGGAGGCACTGTCCCGCGACAAGACGCACATTACCGCCGCCAACACGCTATCCCGCAACGGTCTGGCCCTGCTCAAGTTCACCATCGAGATCGAAGATCTTGGGCAGCTGCGACATGTGATCGCCCAGATCGCCAGCGTACCGGGCGTCACCAGCGTCAAACGCCGCGACAGCTAACCCTGCGGCGGGCCGAAACACGTCCGCCGCAGCCCTTCGACCCACAAAGAACGAGCAGTTGTCGCGCGAATGCCGCACCGCAGCAGTCCGGCACGACGCGCGGCTGGCCGTGCATGTTGCGCCTGCGCTACAATGCCGCCCAGCATGCACTTTACCGAACTTGGCTTAAGCGAAGAAATCCTGCGGGCAATTGCCGACCAGGGTTACGAATCGCCCACTCCCATCCAGGCCGCAGCGATTCCCGCGGTCATGGCCGGCCGCGACCTGTTGGCTGCGGCGCAAACAGGCACCGGCAAGACGGCGGCCTTCACGCTGCCGATGCTCAACCGGCTGCGCCCCTACGGCAACACCAGCCCCTCACCCGCCCGCCATCCGGTGCGCGCGGTGATCCTGACGCCGACGCGGGAACTCGCCGACCAGGTCTTCCAGAACGTCCAGGCCTACGGCAAATACCTGCCGCTACGTTCCACCGTCGTCTTTGGCGGCGTCGCCATGGATCCTCAGACCGCCGCCTTGCGCGCCGGCACGGAAATCCTCGTCGCTACCCCGGGGCGTCTGCTCGACCACATCCAGCAAAAGAACCTCCACCTGAACCAGGTCGAATTCCTGGTGCTGGACGAGGCGGACCGTATGCTGGACATGGGCTTCATCTTCGACATCAAGCGCATCATGAGTCTGATGCCGACGCAGCGTCAGACGGTGCTGTTCTCCGCCACCTTCTCACCCGAGATCAAGTCGCTCGCCAACGAGCTGCTGAAGGATCCGCAGGTGATCGAGGTCGCACGGCGCAACACCACGGCCGAAACCGTCACCCAGCAGCTGTACAAGGTCGACGAAGGCCGCAAGTATCCGCTGCTGCTCAAGCTGCTCAAGCACCACGACATGAAGCAGGTGCTGATCTTCTGCCGCACCAAGCAAGGCACAGAACGTCTGGCCCGCCAGCTGGTGCGCGACAAGGTGGCCGCTGTGTCCATTCACGGCGACAAGCTGCAAAGCGCCCGTCTGGAAGCGTTGGCCGCCTTCAAGGAAGGCCGCGCCCAGATCATGGTCGCCACCGACGTGGCCGCCCGTGGCCTGGACATCAGCGAACTGCCGCACGTCATCAACTACGAATTGCCCCCGTCGGCAGAGGACTACGTCCACCGCATCGGGCGGACCGGGCGTGCCGGGGCCAGCGGTGTGGCCATCTCGCTGGCAAGCCCGGACGAAGACCGTCTGCTGGCAGCCATCGAGAAGTTTATCAAGCAGGCCATTCCGCCCGAGTCCGCGGAAGCCCTGCTGTCGCCACCCCGTCCCGCGGCCGCCCCCGCGCCCAGCCGTGGCCCACTGCTGGCGAGTGGCGCAAGCAGCCTGCCACCGGCCGGCATGCGCCGCGAACCGCAGATTGCCGCACTGTTCCTGCCGCCGCGTCGTCCGCTCGAACAAGCCTCTCCGGAAACCGGTAACGAAGCGTGAGCCCCGGCCAGCCTGACTGGCTGGCCGACGCGCTGGCCGACATTCCCCTGCTGCGCGCAGTCCAGATGGAAGTGGTCCGCGCAGATCCCGCGCTTGTCGAACTACGGGCCCCCTTTTCGCCCAATCGCAACGACAAGGGCACGGCCTTCGCCGGCAGTCAGGCCACCCTGGCCACGCTCTCCGGCTGGATCATGACGTCACTGCTCGCCGCAGAAACCGGTCAACGCTACGCGGCAGCCGTGGCGCACAGCGAACTCGACTATCTGCGCCCCGGCCTCGCCGACCTCCGGATCATCTGCCCCGCACCGGACACCGCCGCATTGGCGGCTTTTCAGGATGCACTGAAGCGAAAAGGACGCGGCCGGCTCTCCCTCCAGGCCGAAGTCTGGAGCGGCGATACACAAGTGCTCCGCTATCGCGGCGACTATGCCGCCTTCCCCTACCCCGCTGACGCGGCGGAACCGTCTCGCTAAACTGCAGGTCTCGTTAAAGATCCGTAGCAGGTAAACCCGGATTGCAGCCGCCCGGTACGTAGCCACATCCTCCAAAAGGACGCCGGCCGCTCGTCTTCAATCCGGGATGTCATCACACTCTGCCTTGTTTCTCGGCCAGTCGCTCCACGCCTCATTTCGGAGACGCCACATGCAAGCCATCGCAGTACAGGACGACGCCTCCCGCAGCTTGCTGCTGCAGACAGCCCCACGCCCAACGCCAGGTAAGGGTGAACTCCTGATCCGGGTGCGCGCCGCTGGCGTGAACCGGCTGGATTGGCTGCAACGGCAGGGGCACTATCCCGTCCCGCAGGGCGCCTCGCCCATACTCGGACTGGAGGTAGCCGGCGAGATCGTCGAGGCCGGCTCCGATGCCGCTCCCTGGCACGCCGGTGACCGCGTATGTGCATTGCTGTCGGGTGGAGGTTACGCAGAATATGCGGTGGCCCCCGCATCCTGCTGCCTGCCCATCCCCGACCGCTGGGACGACGCCGAAGCCGCTTCGCTCCCAGAGGCAACATTCACGATCTGGAGCAACTTCGTCGAGCAGGCCGCAATCAGGCCGACCGACAGCGTCTTGATCCATGGAGGAGCGAGCGGAATCGGCGTCTACGCCATCCAGATGCTGTCCGCGCTTGGTCACATGGTCTACGCCACAGCGGGGAATGCTGACAAATGCGATACCTGCCAAGGCCTGGGCGCGACAGCAGCCATCAACTACAAGACGGAAGACTTCGTCGCCAAGCTACGCCAGCTCCGGAATGGGCAGGGTATCGATGTCATTCTCGACATGGTCGGCGGCGAAACCACCGCCCGCAATCTGCAACTCCTCAACACCGACGGTCGCATCCTGCTCATCGCCTTCCAGGCTGGCCGCCACAGTCAGATCGACCTGGCCCAGCTTCTCGCAAAACGAGCCCGGCTGATCGGATCAACCCTGCGGTCGCGCCCCGTCGAAGACAAGGCCCGGATCGCTGCAGCGCTACGCAAGCGAATCTGGCCCTTGCTTGCTGCAAGGACAATCCGTCCCGTGATCCACGCCCGCATCCCGCTCGGCGAAGCCGGCAAAGCACACGATCTGATGCTCGCCCATGACTACGTCGGCAAGCTCGTTCTGACCCTGTAGACAGTTCCAGCGCATCGCAACGCCGCATCTCAGGCTACACTGGCGGTATCCGGATCCCGTTTTCATGACAATGCTGACCGAACCGCTATCCAGCCTACCCGATTGGCTCGATCACCTGGGCCGACTCGAACTGCCCGTTCTGAATCGAACCCGGCAGGAACTGGCCAAGCTGAAACAGAACGAAGACCGCATCACCGGCCGCGACGTATCGCGCGTTGTCCTGCACGATCCGTTCATGACGCTACGCGTACTGCGATACCTGCAGGAACACCCCGGCGCCAAGCAACAGACGGAAGTCACCACGATTTCCCACGCCCTGATGATGCTGGGTATCTCACCGTTCTTCCGTCAATTCGATCGGCTGGAGGCCGTGGAAGATGTATTGGCTGGGCACCCGGCGGCGCTCAACGGCCTACTCCGCGTCGTCAGCCGGGCTCGTCACGCCGCACTCTACGCGCAGGATTGGTCGCAACTGCGCCACGATATCGAATCCGACGAAGTACTGATTGGCGCCCTGTTACATGATCTCGCCGAAATGCTGCTCTGGGTGTGCGCCCCGACCGTGGTACTGCGTATCCGGCAAATGATGGCCGCCCAGCCAGGCCTGCGCTCCGTAACGGCCCAAACCAAAGTGCTGGGCTTCCCCTTACTAAACCTGCAGCGTGAACTGGTCGCCACCTGGCACCTGCCAGCGATCCTGCGCCAACTGATGGACGACAGCCGCGCCGACACCCCCCGCGTACAAAACGTCATGCTGGCCGTCGCCTTGTCACGCCATTCCGCCAACGGCTGGTACGACGCGGCACTTCCCGATGACTATGCGGCCATCCAGCAACTGCTGGCCCTGTCTGCCCCCACCGTCATGGAGCACCTGCGTCGCGTAACGCTCAGTGCCGCAAAAGAATGGGAATGGTACGGCGTCCCGCCAGCCGCCACCTGGTGGCCGATGCTACCCCGCTCAAACTGACGTAACGGATCATCCCAACCTTGACGCAGGTCTAAACGCAATTGGCATCGTCATGCTGTACTTCCGCTTTATCGGGAGAAACGCCATGGCGTTCGAGCTATTCAACCAGGACGGGCACCTCTGCCTGATGTTCAGCGACCTTGTGGACGACCACGAGGACCAGACCATCCAGTCCAACCAATTCCTGATCGTCAGCGACGGCCACGGAGCCCTGATCGACCCCGGCGGCAATATGACCTACAACGCATTGCGCGTCGCCATGCATGGTCACTTCACGCCCGCCAAGCTCGATTACGTTCTCGCTTCACATGCGGATCCGGACATCATCACCTCGGTGAACAAATGGCTGGTCCACTCGGAATGCAAAGTCTACATCTCGGCGCTCTGGTCCCGCTTCGTACCGCACCTGTGCGGCATTGGCAGCACCACCGGACGCATTGTCGGCATTCCCGACGCCGGAATGGAAATTCGCTTGGGCCGCCGCAGATTGATTGCCCTACCAGCCCACTTCCTGCACGCCGAAGGCAACTTCCACTTCTACGATCCGGAAGCAAAAATCCTGTTCTCGGGGGACATGGCCGCCTCCATCGTTCTCCACGAACAAGCCGTATTGCCAGTGGCCGATATCAGTAAACACATCCCGCTAATGAAATCCTTTCATCAGCGCCTGATGGTCAGCAACAAGGTACTGCGCTACTGGGTCGCCATGGTCCGCAAGCTTGATCTCGAATGGCTGGTCCCGCAGCACGGCCGCCCGATCTATGGCGCCAAAGCGATCGCAGACTTCCTCGACTGGGCAGAATCGCTCCCCTGCGGCATCGATCTGATGTCCCAAGACAACTACCAAGACCCAGTGCCGCTCAAGGAAGGTCTCCCGGCGTAACACCTTCCGCCCCACCATCCCCGAGCCACAATTCGACAGGCTTCAGTTCGGCACAACGCAAAAACAAACAGGCCCCGAATTCGGGGCCTGTTTGTTGGAGACGAAGACGCTCGGGCGATTAAGCCTGGGCTTCCTCAGCCGGGACTTCCGACAGTTCCGGACGGTCCACCAGCTCGACCAGCGCCATCGGCGCATTGTCGCCCTGGCGGAAGCCGAACTTCAGGATACGCAGATAGCCACCATTACGGTTGGCGTAGCGCGGGCCCAGCTCGTCGAACAGCTTGCCGACGATGTCACGATCACGGGTGCGGGCAAACGCCAGACGGCGGTTGGCCAGCGAGGGCTTCTTACCCAACGTGATCAGCGGCTCAGCAACGCGGCGCAATTCCTTCGCCTTCGGCAGCGTGGTCTTGATGACTTCGTGCTTCAGCAGGGCATTGGCCAGGTTGCGAAGCAGCGCCTGACGATGGCTGGAGGTCCGGTTCAGTTTCCGATTGCCATTACGATGACGCATGATTCAACCTTTATTACGCTTTTTCCAGATTCGCCGGCGGCCAGTTTTCCAGCTTGACGCCCAGCACCAGACCCTTCGAGGCCAGCACTTCCTTGATTTCATTCAAGGACTTGCGACCCAAGTTCGGGGTCTTCAGCAACTCGGTCTCGGTGCGCTGAATCAGATCGCCGATGTAATAGATGTTTTCCGCCTTCAGGCAGTTGGCCGAACGGACCGTCAATTCCAGATCGTCCACCGGACGCAACAGGATCGGGTCGAATTGCGGCGCTTCCGGCGCCACTTCTTCGGCAGCAGTACCTTCCAGATCGGCGAACACCGACAGCTGATCCATCAGCACGCGGGCGGCGTAGCGCACCGACTCCTCCGGATCGATCGCACCGTTCGTTTCGATGTCCATCACCAGCTTGTCGAGGTCGGTGCGCTGTTCCACACGGGCGCTCTCAACAGCGTAGCTAACGCGACGAATCGGGCTGAACGACGCATCCAGCAGCAGGCTGCCCAGGGCGCGACCTTCGTCGGCCTTGGCACGAACCTGCGACGGCTGGTAACCGCGACCGCTTTCGACACGCACTTCCATCGACAGCTTGCCGTTGGGTGCGAGGTTGGCGATCACGTGATCCGGATTGATGATTTCCACATCATGGCTGAGCTGGATATCACCAGCCACCACCGGACCCTGCCCTTCCTTCTTCAAGGTCAGCACGACCGAATTACGGCCGTGCAGCTTGAACACCACACCCTTCAGGTTCAACAGGATGTCGACCACGTCTTCCTGCACGCCGTCCAGCGTGGAGTACTCGTGGACCACGCCGTCGATCTTGACCTCGGTCACCGCGTAGCCGGGCATCGAGGACAGCAGGATACGACGCAGCGCGTTACCCAGGGTATGGCCGTAGCCGCGTTCAAACGGCTCCATCACCACGCGAGCGTGATCGGGGGTCAGGTTCTCGACCTCGATCACGCGCGGCTTCAGAAAGTCATGTGCACTGCTTTGCATACTCGCTTCCCAGTCTCGGGCGGCCGATTACTTGGAGTAGTATTCGACAACCAGCTGTTCGTTGATGTCGCTCGACAGTTCAGCACGCTCCGGGGCGGCCTTGAACACGCCTTCGAACTTCTTGGCGTCAACCGACACCCACGACGGCAGACCGATGTTCTCGGCGAGCGACAGGGCTTCCTGAATACGGGTCTGGGTGCGCGACTTCTCACGCACCGACACCACGTCACCGGCCTTGACCTGGTAAGACGCAATGTTCACGATCTGACCATTCACCAGGATCGCCTTGTGGCTGACCAGCTGACGGCCTTCGGCGCGGGTGGAGCCGAAGCCCATGCGGTAGACCACGTTATCCAGACGGGATTCCAGGATCTTCAGCAGGTTTTCGCCAGTAGAACCCTTGCGACGAGCCGCTTCTTCGAAGTAGCGACGGAACTGACGCTCCAGCACGCCGTAGATACGGCGAATCTTTTGCTTTTCACGCAGTTGCGAACCGAAGTCGGACAGACGGGCGTTCTTCGCGCCATGCTGACCCGGGGCCACATCGATCTTGCACTTGGAGTCGATCGAACGACGGGCACTCTTCAGGAACAGATCAGTGCCTTCGCGACGCGCGAGTTTGCACTTCGGACCAATATACCTAGCCACGAATCTTCTCCAGTCTTAAATACGACGCTTCTTCGGCGGACGGCAGCCGTTGTGCGGCACGGGCGTCACGTCGGAGATGCTGGTGATTTTGAACCCGAGCGCATTGAGCGCACGAACGGCAGATTCGCGACCCGGGCCAGGGCCCTTGATGCGAACTTCCAGGTTCTTCACACCGTATTCCAGCGCCACCTTACCGGCGTGCTCGGCAGCAACCTGAGCAGCAAACGGCGTGCTCTTGCGGGAGCCCTTGAAGCCGGCGCCACCCGCGGTCGCCCAGGACAGCGCGTTGCCCTGGCGATCGGTAATGGTGATGATGGTGTTGTTGAACGAAGCGTGCACGTGGACGATGCCCTCGGACACACTCTTCTTGATCTTCTTGCGAACGCGCGCAGCAGTAGCCTTAGCCATGAGAAATCCTTAACCTTTTGTTGGCTTACTTCTTCTTGCCGGCGACGACCTTACGCGGGCCCTTACGGGTACGCGCATTGGTGCGGGTACGCTGACCGCGCACCGGCAGGCCACGGCGATGGCGCAAGCCACGGTAGCAACCGAGGTCCATCAGACGCTTGATGCTCATCGTCACTTCGCGACGCAGGTCACCTTCAACGGTGAACTTCGCCACTTCGTCACGCAGCTTTTCCAAGTCAGCGTCGCTCAGCTCCTTGATCTTGGTGCTGCGCACAATCCCGGCACGGTCACAGATCAGCTGCGCACGCGTCCGTCCGATTCCGAAAATCGCAGTCAACGCAATCTCAGCGTGCTGATGATTCGGAATATTTACACCTGCAATACGGGCCATGAATCACCCCACGAAAAATCAGAGATTATAGTCAAACCAGCTTGACAAGGTCAATTTAACCTTGACGCTGCTTGTGCCGGGGATCGCTGCAGATAATGCGCACGACGCGATTGCGGCGAATCACCTTGCACTTGCGGCAGATTTTCTTCACAGAAGCCTGAACACGCATGATGTATACCTACCTTCTTAACCTTGTCACTTCGCCCGGAAAATGATCCGTCCCTTGGTCAGATCGTACGGCGTCAATTCCACCGTTACCTTGTCCCCCGGCAGGATCTTGATGTAGTGCATCCGCATCTTGCCGGAGATCAGACCCAGGATGACGTGTCCGTTTTCGAGCTTCACCCGGAACGTCGCATTCGGAAGGTTCTCGACAACCTCCCCCTGCATCTGAATCGTTTCTTCTTTCGCCATGCCTCGCCAACCCGTCGCCCGGTTTCTCAGGCGCCCTTGAAGTTCGCCTTCTTCAGCAGACTTTCGTACTGCTGGCTCATCACGTGTGCCTGCACCTGGGCCATGAAGTCCATCGACACGACCACGATGATCAGCAGCGATGTTCCACCGAAGTAGAACGGCACACTGAACTGGCTGATCAACACCTCCGGCAGCAGACACACTGCGGTGATGTACAGCGCGCCGACCAGCGTCAGGCGAAGGATCACGCCTTCGACGTAACGACCTGTCTGCTCACCAGGGCGAACCCCCGGAAGCACCGCGCCGCTCTTCTTCAGGTTGTCAGCCGTTTCCTTCGGGTTGAACACCAACGCCGTATAGAAATAGCAGAAGAAGATGATCGCCACGGCGTACAGAATCATGTGCAACGGCTGCCCGGGAACCAGGGCCGCCGACAGATCCTTCAGCCAATAAAAGCGCTCGTCCGCACCGAACAGGTTGGCAATCGTCGCCGGGAACAGAATGATGCTCGAGGCGAAGATAGGCGGAATCACACCGGCCATGTTCAGCTTCAGCGGCATGTGCGTCGTCTGACCACCCATGATGCGGTTGCCGACCTGGCGCCGCTGATAGTTGACCACCAGCTTGCGCTGACCACGTTCCACGAAGACCACGAAAGCAATCACAGCCAACGCAGCGATCAACAGCACAAACGTGCCGAGAATCCAGCGCTGATCGGTGGCAGCCAGCTGCATCAGGTGACCGACTGCCGCCGGCAGACCAGACACGATACCCGCGGTGATCAACACCGAGATACCGTTACCCAGACCCCGTTCGGTAATCTGTTCACCCAGCCACATCAGGAACATCGTCCCGGTGACCAGCGACACAACCGTCGTGAAATAGAACTCCGGCTGCGACACCAGCACGAGGCCGGGTTGCTTGTGCAGCATGACTGCAATACCGAAGCTCTGGAACGCCCCCAATACCAGCGTCGCGTAACGCGTGTACTGAGTGATCTTGCGACGTCCGCTCTCGCCTTCCTTCTTCAGTTCCTTCAGCTGAGGCACGATCTCGGCCGCGAGCTGGAAGACGATCGACGCAGAAATATACGGCGTGATCCCCAGCGCAAAGACCGTAAACCGTGACAGCGCGCCACCGGAGAACATGTTGAACATGTCCAGCAACCCGCCACGCTGTCCTTCGAACAGCTTGGCGAGCGCGTCCGGGTTCACCCCGGGCACCGGAATGTGCGCACCGACCCGATAAACGATCAGCGCACCCAACAGGAACATCAGCCGCCGCTTCAAGTCCGCGAACTTATTGGCAGCAGCCATCAACGGGTTAGCGCTCGACATGGGCCTTATTCAGCGAACGAACCGCCAGCAGCCTGGATGGCTTCACGCGCACCCTTGGTTGCCAGGATCCCGGTCAGTTTGTAGGCGCGGTCCACGCTTCCCGACAGCACCAGCTTCGCCGTCTTGGCGCGCGGCGAAACGATGCCGGCCTGCTTCAGAACCAGCACGTCCACTTCCGTCACCGGCAACACGGCCAACTCGGACAGGCGAACTTCCGCCACATCACGAGCCGTCAGCGACTTGAAGCCACGCTTCGGCAGGCGACGTTGCAGCGGCATTTGACCGCCTTCGAAACCCACCTTGTGGAAACCACCCGCGCGGGACTTCTGACCCTTGTGACCACGGCCGCTGGTCTTACCCAGACCGCTACCGATGCCGCGGCCGACGCGACGCTTGGCGTGCGTGCTGCCTTCGGCGGGCTTGATCGTGTTCAGAAACATGTTAGCCCTCGTACTTCAGCAGATAGCTGACCTTGTTGATCATGCCGCGGTTGGCCGGAGTATCCAGCACGTCCACGGTGTGACCGATCTTGCGCAGGCCCAGGCCACGCACGCAGGCGCGGTGGGACTCCAGGCGACCGATCACGCTCTTCACCAAGGTCACCTTGATCGTCTTCTTGTCCGACATGGTCTTACCCCAGGATCTCTTCGACGGTCTTGCCGCGCTTGGCAGCAACATCCGACGGGGTGTACATCGCCAGCAGGCCGTTGATCGTCGCACGAACCACGTTATACGGGTTGGTGGAGCCTTGGCACTTGGCCGACACGTTATGCACGCCCATCACTTCGAACACGGCACGCATCGCACCGCCCGCCTTGATACCGGTACCTTCCGGAGCCGGCTGGATCAGAACGGTAGTAGCGCCATGCTTACCGATCACCGGGTGGTGGAAGGAGCCGTTCTTGAGGCTGATCTTCACCATCTTGCGACGGGCTTCTTCCATGGCCTTCTGCACAGCAACCGGCACTTCCTTCGACTTGCCCTTGCCCATGCCGATGCCACCGTCGCCGTCACCGACCACGGTCAGCGCCGCGAAACCGAGGATACGACCGCCTTTGACGACCTTCGTTACCCGGTTTACGGAGACCATTTTCTCGCGCAAACCTTCGGCGCGATCTTCCATCTCAACTTTGGCCATGATTACCTCGATCAGAACTCAAGACCGTTGGCGCGGGCGGCATCCGCAAGCGCCTTCACGCGGCCGTGGTATTGGAAACCGGCCCGGTCGAATGCCACTTGGGAAATACCCGCAGCCTTGGCCTTCTCGGCAATACGCTGGCCCACCGTCTCGGCAGCCTTGACGTTACCGCCGCTGGCCTGGGCTTCGCGCACTTCCTTTTCCAGCGTCGACGCAGAAGCCAGCACACGGGAGCCGTCCGCATCGATGATCTGAGCGTAGATATGGCTGTTCGTGCGATGCACCGTCAGACGGACCTGCTTCAGCTGCGCAATCCGCGCGCGGGTTTTACGCGCACGACGCAGACGAGCTTCTTTCTTATCCATGACCAGATCCTAATTACTTCTTCTTGGTTTCCTTGATCACCACGACCTCATCGGCGTAGCGAACACCCTTGCCCTTATACGGCTCCGGCGGACGGAAGGCGCGAATTTCGGCGGCAACCTGGCCTACGGCCTGCTTGTCAGCGCCCTTCAGCACGATTTCCGTCTGCGTCGGGGTCTCGGCCTTCACCCCTTCCGGAAGCGCGTAGGCCACCGGGTGGGAGAAACCGAGCGTCAGGTTCAGCGTGCTACCGGCAGCCTGGGCACGATAACCCACGCCCACCAGTTGCAACTTCCGCTCGAAACCTTGACTGACACCCTTCACCATGTTGGCGACCAGGGCACGCAGGGTGCCGGACATCGCCCGGGAATGACGGGATTCGTCGACAGCCTTGAAGCTGATCTGGCCATCGACCAGCTCAACCTTCACCGCACCGGTCAGGCCATGGGCCATCGAACCCATCGGGCCCTTGACGGTGATTTCGCCGTCAGTGATGGTTGCCGTTACGCCACTGGGCACGGCAACCGGATTCTTAGCAACGCGAGACATCCTTTACCCCCTTACGCGACGATGCAGAGCAGCTCACCGCCGACGCCTTGGGCACGTGCCTTGCGGTCGGTCATGACGCCCCGGGAGGTCGACACGATGGCAACACCCAAACCATTCATCACGGTCGGGATGTCTTCACGGCCCTTGTAAATACGCAGCCCGGGCTTGGAGACGCGTTCAATGCGCTCGATCACCGGACGGCCAGCGTAATACTTCAGGTCTACCGTCAGGGTCTTCTTGTTGCCGTCTTCTTCGGCAATATGGAAGCCCTCGACATAGCCTTCGTCCTTCAGCACAGCAGCAATTGCCGCCTTGACCTTGGACGAGGGCATGGAGACCGCGGTCTTACCGGCCTGCTGGGCATTCCGGATGCGGGTCAGCATATCCGCAATCGGATCACTCATGCTCATGTTGTCTTCCTCGCTTACCAGCTAGCCTTCACCACGCCCGGGATTTCGCCCCGGAACGCGATTTCGCGGATCTTGTTACGACCCAGACCGAACTTGCGGAACACGCCACGCGGACGACCGGTCAGTGCGCAACGCTTGTGCAGACGAACCGGGCTTGCATTACGCGGCAGCGCCTGCAGCTTAACGCGTGCAGCAAAGCGCTCTTCATCCGACAGCGCAGCATTGTTGATGATGTCCATTAGCGCTGCACGCTTGGCGGCAAACTTGGCCACCAGCTTTTCACGCTTCTGTTCGCGGTTGATCAACGACAGTTTCGCCATGACGCCCTCAGTTCTTGAACGGGAACTTGAATGCGGCCAGCAGGGCGCGCGCTTCATCGTCCGTCTTCGCGGTGGTGGTGATGGTGATGTTCATCCCACGCAGCGCGTCGATCTTGTCGTAGTCGATTTCCGGGAACATGATCTGCTCGCGGACGCCCATGTTGTAGTTGCCACGGCCGTCAAACGACTTACCCGACACACCACGGAAGTCGCGAATACGCGGCATGGCGATGGTCACCAAGCGATCCAGGAATTCGTACATCCGTTCGCGACGCAAGGTCACCTTGCAGCCGATCGGATAGTCATCACGGATCTTGAAACCTGCGATCGACTTGCGAGCCTTCGTCACCACCGGCTTCTGACCAGCCAACTTGGTCATATCGCCAACGGCGTGCTCGATCACCTTCTTGTCCGCCACCGCTTCGCCCACACCCATATTCAGCGTGATCTTTTCGATGCGCGGCACTTCCATGACCGACTTGTAACCGAACTGCTTTACCAGCTCGGGCACGACGGTCTCTTTATAGAATTCGTACAGACGCGCCATGGTTACGCCCCAACCTGTTCACCGGTAGCCTTGAAGATTCGCACCTTCTGGCCATCTTCCAGGATCTTGAAACCGACACGGTCGCCCTTTTGGGTGTTCGGATTGAACAACGCCACGTTGGAGACGTGCAGCGGCTTTTCGATCGCCACGATGCCGCCAGCCACACCCTTCATCGGGTTCGGCTTGACGTGCTTCTTGGCAACGTTCACACCCTCGACCACCACGTAATCGCTGTCGATCACGGACTTGACGGTGCCACGCTTACCCTTGTCCTTGCCGGTGATGACGACGATTTCGTCGCCCTTGCGGATTTTCTGCATGGTGACCTCTTAGATAACTTCCGGCGCCAGCGACACGATCTTCATGAAGCGCTCGGTACGCAGCTCGCGGGTGACCGGCCCGAAGATACGGGTGCCGATCGGCTCGAGCTTGTTGTTCAACAGCACGGCAGCATTGCCGTCGAACTTCACCAGCGAACCGTCCGGACGACGCACACCCTTGGCGGTACGAACCACCACGGCGTTGTACACATCGCCCTTCTTCACACGGCCACGCGGCGCCGCGTCCTTGATCGACACCTTGATGATGTCGCCAACGGTCGCATAACGACGCTTGGAGCCACCCAACACCTTGATGCACATCACAGTGCGCGCACCAGTGTTGTCAGCGACCTCCAGCTTGGTCTGCATTTGAATCATGGCTAAATACACTCCAACTTATTCCGTTTGCAGGATGCAAGAACGGCCAGTTTTGGACCCCGTAGAAAGGGGATGCGGCGCGAAACTCGCGCCGCAAAGAAACGGCATTCTACTGCAATCGGAATGGGCTTGCAATAGATACGCTTAACGCGCCTTCTCGATGAGTTCCTTGACGCGCCAAGCCTTGGTCTTGGAGAGCGGACGGCTCTCTTCGATCACGACCGTATCGCCAATACCGAACTCATTGTTTTCGTCATGCGCGTGATACTTCTTGGAGCGACGGATGATCTTGCCGTAGAGCGGATGCTTCACGCGACGCTCGACCAGCACGGTTACCGTCTTGTCCATCTTGTCGCTGACCACACGGCCGGTCAGCGTACGGACGATTTTCTGCTCAACCATGTTAGGCCGCCTTTTGACGAAGGACGGTCCGCACACGCGCGATGTCGCGGCGCACCTTCCGGAGTTCGCTGGTCTTCGCCAGTTGCTGGGTGGCGTGCTGCATGCGCAGGCCGAATTGGGCCTTCAGCAGCGACAGCAGCTCTTCCTGCAGCTCGGCGACGTTCTTTTCGTTCAGTTCAGAGGCTTTCATGATCACTGACCCACCATCCGGACAACGAAGGTCGTCGCGAACGGCAGCTTGGCAGCCGCCAGACGGAACGCTTCACGCGCGAGTTCTTCGCTCACGCCGTCCATTTCATACAGGACCTTGCCCGGCTGGATCTCAGCGACCCAGTACTCCGGACTACCCTTACCGTTACCCATCCGAACTTCGGCCGGCTTCTTGGAAATCGGCTTGTCCGGGAAGACACGGATCCACACGCGACCGCCCCGCTTGATGTGACGGGTCATCGCACGACGCGCGGCTTCGATCTGACGCGCGGTCAGGCGACCACGGGCGGTCGCCTTCAGGCCGAATTCACCGAATGCAACGGAAGCGCCACGAGTGGCGACGCCGGTGTTACGGCCCTTCTGTACCTTGCGGTATTTCGTCCTAGTTGGCTGCAGCATTCTTAGCCCCCGACTTGCGAGATTTCTTTTCCGGTTCCGCCGGTGCAGCAACCTGGGCGGTCGCCGAACCTTCACCCTTGTAGACCCAGACCTTGATGCCGATCACACCGTAGGTGGTAGAAGCCTCACCCAAGGCGTAGTCGATGTCGGCACGCAGGGTGTGCAGGGGCACACGGCCTTCGCGGTACCATTCGGTACGGGCAATTTCTGCACCGTTCAAACGGCCCGAGCTCATGATCTTGATGCCCTGGGCACCCAGACGCATCGCGTTCTGCATCGCACGCTTCATCGCACGACGGAACATCACGCGCTTTTCGAGCTGTTGCGCGATGTTGTCGGCGATCAGTTGCGCGTCCAGTTCCGGCTTGCGGACCTCTTCGATGTTCACGTGCACCGGCACACCCAGCATCTTCTGCAGGTCGCGACGCAGGACTTCGATGTCTTCGCCCTTCTTGCCAATCACAACACCCGGACGGGCGCTGTGAATGGTGATCTTGGCGTTCTTGGCCGGACGCTCGATGACGACCTTGGACACGGCAGCATGAGCCAGCTTCTTCTTCAGATACTCACGGACCTCGAGGTCTTCGTTGAGCATCTTCGGGAAGTTCTTGCTGTTGGCGAACCACTTGGAGGACCAGTTCTTGGTCACCGCCAGCCGGAAGCCGATCGGATGGATTTTCTGTCCCATGGTTTTTCCTTATTCGCCAACCGTCAGGTAGACGTGGCAAGTCTGCTTTTCAATGCGGTTGCCACGGCCCTTCGCACGCGCCGAGAAGCGCTTGAGCGAGGCAGCCTTGTCCACGTAGATGGTCTTCACTTTCAGCGTGTCGATATCCGCACCATCATTGTGCTCAGCGTTGGCAATTGCCGACTCGAGCAGCTTGTGCAGGATGCGCGCGCCCTTTTTCGGGCTAAAACGCAGAATGTTCAACGCTTGGTCTACCGGCTTGCCGCGGACCAGATCAGCCACCAGACGGGCTTTCTGGGCGGACAGGCGCGCAGACTTCAATACAGCAGCAGTTTGCATGTCAGCCCCTTAGCGCTTCGCCTTTTTGTCGGCCGCATGACCCTTAAAGGTCCGCGTCAGCGCAAATTCGCCGAGCTTGTGGCCAACCATGTTTTCGTTGACAAACACCGGTACGTGCTGACGGCCGTTATGAACGGCGATCGTCAGGCCCACGAAATCCGGCAGGACGGTCGAGCGACGAGACCAGGTTTTGATCGGACGCTTGTCGTTGGAAGAGCGCGCCGCTTCGATCTTTTTCAGGAGGTGACCGTCTACGAACGGCCCCTTCTTGATGGAACGTGCCATGACCTAATTACCCCTTATTCGAGAAGCGACGGCGCACGATCATGTTGCTGGTGCGCTTGTTGCGACGAGTACGGTAGCCCTTGGCCGGCTGACCCCACGGGGAAACCGGAACACGGCCTTCGCCAGTGCGACCTTCACCACCACCGTGCGGGTGGTCGATCGGGTTCATGGCGGTACCGCGGACGGTCGGGCGGATACCGCGCCAGCGCATCGCACCGGCCTTACCGTAGGAGCGCAGGCTGTGCTCTTCGTGACCGACTTCACCAATCGTGGCGCGGCAGTCGACGTGCACCTTGCGGATTTCGCCGGAACGCAGGCGAAGCTGGGCATAGATGCCTTCACGAGCCAGCAGCTGCACCGAAGTACCGGCGGAACGAGCCAGCTGAGCACCCTTGCCTGGCTTCATTTCCACCAAGCAAATCGTGGTACCAACCGGAATGTTGCGCAGCGGCAGAGCATTACCAGACTTGATCGGGGCTTCAGAACCGCTCAGCACTTGCTGACCAGCCTTCATACCCTTGTTGGCAACGATGTAACGGCGTTCGCCGTCGGCGTAGCACAGCAGGGCGATGTGGGCGGTACGGTTCGGGTCATATTCGATACGCTCCACCACCGCCGGGATACCGTCCTTGTCGCGACGGAAATCGACGATCCGGTAGTGTTGCTTGTGACCGCCGCCACGATGGCGGGTGGTCACATGACCATTGTTGTTACGGCCAGCGTTCTGGATTTGCTTTTCCAGCAGCGCGGCATAGGGACGACCCTTGTACAGCTCCGGCGTCACAACCTTGACGACAGCGCGGCGGCCGTTGGTAGTCGGCTTGACTTTAACGATCGGCATGACTCAACCCCTTATTCCGCAGCCGCGAAGTTGATTTCCTGGCCCGGCTTCAGGCTCACGAAAGCCTTCTTCCAGTTCTTGCGGCGGCCTTCAATACGGCCGAAGCGCTTTTGCTTGCCCTTCATCACCGCAACCTGGACGCTATCGACCTGGACCTTGAACAGCAGCTCGACAGCCGCCTTGATCTCGGGCTTGGTCGCGTCGCCGACCACCTTGAACACCACTTGTTCGTGCTTGTCCGCCACGCGCGTGCTCTTTTCGGAGACTTGCGGCGCCAGCAGGATCTGCATCAGACGTTCTTGGTTGAAGTTCATGCCAGCAGCTCCTCAAACCGCTTCACCGCCTCGCGGGTCAGCACAACCTTGTCAAACCGCACCAGGCTCACCGGATCCGCTTCCTGCACTTCCAGCACAAGTGCCGTCGGCACATTGCGCGAGGACAGGAACAGGTTTTCGTCGATTTCGCTGGAGACGACCAGAGTCTTTTCCAGACCCATCGCCTTCAGCTTGCCGGCGAACAGCTTGGTCTTCGGGGCTTCGACAGCCAGCGAATCCACAACCAGCAGACGCTCTTCGCGAACCAGCTGCGACAGGATTGCCGCCATGGCTGCGCGATACATCTTGCGGTTCACCTTCTGAGTGAAGTTCTCTTCCGGGGTGTTCGGGAACGCACGACCACCACCACGCCAGATCGGGCTGGACGGCATACCGGCACGAGCACGGCCCGTACCCTTTTGACGCCACGGCTTCTTGGTGGACTTTTGCACCTGAGCGCGAGTCTTCTGCGCACGGTTGCCGGAACGGGCATTGGCCAGGTAAGCATTCACCACCTGATGCACCAGCGCCTCGTTGTACTCCCGCGCGAACAGGGCGTCGGAAGCCTCAAGGGTGCCGACCACGGCACCCGAGTCGTTGATCACTTTCAGTTCCATTACGCACCCGCCTTCACACTGGGACGCACCACCACGAGACCTTCCGTGGCACCCGGCACCGCACCCTTGACCAGCAGCAGCTGACGTTCGGCGTCAACACGCACGACTTCGAGCTTCTGCACGGTGCACTTCACGTCACCGAGGTGACCGGCCATGCGCTTACCCGGGAACACGCGACCCGGATCCTGCGCCATACCGATGGAACCCGGCACGTTGTGGCTACGGGAGTTGCCGTGCGAAGCGCGCTGCGAACCGAAGTTGTGGCGCTTGATGGTGCCAGTGAAACCTTTACCCTTGCTGGTACCGGTCACATCAACCAGTTGACCCGCGGCAAAGATTTCGGCGGAGATGGCCTGACCCGGCTTGAAATTGGCCAATTCGGCAGCGTCGACGCGGAACTCGTTGAGTTCGTGGGCGGCTTCGATACCAGCCTTGGCAAAATGGCCAGCCAGCGGCTTGGCGACGCGCTGGGCCTTCTGCACACCGAACGCAACTTGCAGCGCGGCGTAGCCATCGGCTTCCAGGGTCTTGATTTGAGCGACGCGGTTGTTCGACACGTCCAGCACGGTCACCGGGACGGACACGCCGTCGTCAGTGAAAATGCGGGTCATGCCGACCTTGCGACCGACAAGTCCTAAGCTCATGTTTATTTCCCTTGTCTGTTTACAGGGTTCGGTTTCGATTGACCGAAAACGAAAAACGGGCTCGCAATATAGCGAGCCCGCGATTCTAACAGCCTGTCG